>JBFLYA010000327.1 GCA_040757115.1 bacterium
TTCCACAATCAATTTCTACCTATTTCTATAAATTTCAATCTATTTCTATTATCTTATCTCCATATCACTCTTATCTCCTTATCCCCTTTCTTACACTTTTGATATATAGCCTGAACGGTTACAGAAACTTCAGGTTACTCGAAATTTCCTTTGTATTTAAAAGTAGGATATTTAGCTTTATTCTTTTCTATCTTCTCTAAAATTGCCTGATTTAAGTCAATATTAAGAATATTGCTTAAACTCAAACAATAGATAATTATATCTGCTACTTCTTCCTTAATCTGCTCAAATTTTTCTTTATTATCTTTTAATCCAATAGATTCCTCTAAAGTTAGCCATTGAAAAATCTCCATTAATTCTGCCGACTCAATGGAAATAGACATAGCTAAGTTTTTCGGGTTATGGTATTTTTGCCAATTCCGTTCTGCGATGAATTCTTCTACCAGTTTCTTAAGTGTTTCAAAGGTAACATTCATAAAATCATTCTCCAATAATTTTTACCAGAACCCGTTTTTTTCTCTGGCCATCAAACTCGCCATAAAATATTTGTTCCCAGGTCCCAAAATCTAACTTACCATTTGTTATTGCCACCACTACTTCTCTTCCCATTATCTGGCGTTTTATGTGGGCATCAGCATTATCCTCACCAGTGCGATTATGTCGATATTGCGATGTCGGGTTATGAGGGGCAATTTTCTCTAACCAGTCATCATAATCCTGTATCAATCCTCGTTCATCATCGTTTATAAAAACACTGGCAGTGATGTGCATAGCATTTACCAGACATAACCCTTCCTTAACCCCACTTTTCCTCACTAATTCTTCTACTTGAGGTGTAATGTTGATATACGCCCGTTTAGTCTGAGTATCAAACCATAGATATTCTGTAACTGATTTCATCTTTCACCCCGGTTTTGGGTATTATAACATTTATAGTATAATTTTTCAAGAGAAATTTTTCGACCTGTGTAAGGCATTAATTATAACTAACTCATTACTAAGTTTCAGTTATTTTTTTATTGACATAAAATAAAATTTTTGATAAAATAGGTAATGTCTTGAAAAAGAACAAGGAGGAAAGAAAAAAATGGAGAATCTTCAACCAATCGATATCCTTTTAGTGGAGGACAACGAGGATGATATTATTATCATCAATCGCACCTTTAAAAAGCTAAAGTTGACAAATAACATCTACACGGTTCGAGATGGTCAGGAAGCATTAGACTTTGTTTTTAAAGAGGGTAAATATGCCCTATCACCTACACCAGGACTAATCCTTTTAGACATCAATATGCCCAAACTAAGTGGTTTTGATGTCCTGGAACGACTTAAGGCACATCCAGTCTACAAAATTATACCCGTGATTATGCTTACTGTTTCAGATAGAGAGGAAGATATTGTCAGAAGTTATAAGAATGGTGCGGTATCTTATATTACCAAATCAATGAAATTTGATGATTTTGTCACGGTTATGGAGCATTTTGAACTTTACTGGACATTGGTCTCAAAGGTGCCAAGAGTAAGATAAAAGGTTAAGGTTGAAGTTAAGATATAACCGATTACCAAAATTTCATACAAAGGAGGAATAAAATGAAAAAGTGGATATATGGGTTAATTTTTACAGGGATGCTGTCAGCACCAGCAATTGCACTTGCAGAAGAAAAGGGGTATGGGGCTGCGGAGAGTTTGCCTGAAATACACCTGTTTTTGACAGGTCAATTCTTAGACTATGGCACACACACCTTTGGTAAGTATGCCAATGTAGGGGATGCGAAACTCGCGGGTCATAGTGTTTTTGTCCCAATGAGTGGCTATATCGACATCAGCGCCTATCTTAAACCAGAATTGAAGGCAGAGGCAGAATTCGAGCTTTATAAAGGTGAAAGTGTCAAAATATGCAAACTGCGTGGATTATGGACGCCTGATGAACGATTTCATCTCTCCTTAGGCAGGGACTTCGTCCCCATTGGCGTGCAGGACAAAAATTATTATCCGACATCAATCTTCAGAATGTTCACCCTCGCACCTTTCCTTTACTCAAATGTAATGCGTTCTTCGGGTTGGTGGGATACCGGTATATTTATTTCTGGCAAATTGCCTGTTCAAAACCAGGTTGTATTACTTTATAATCTCTCGATAAGTAACGGCCCCGGGGATTCTCATCAAGATTCAAACAATAAACTTGCAATTAAAATGGCAACCAATACCGCAGGCTATATGTATGAACATTTTCATACCGATGCTCGACAATCCCTGGATAATAATAATGATAAGCCTATTTGCATAAGATTAGCTCTATCTCCTGTCAAAGGTTTAGAGTTTGGGGGCTCTTATTTTGGCGCCAAATACGATAAAGATGAAAAATACAGTAGTGAGTATAAATTTTACCATTTATTATACAACTCAGAACGATGGACAATAGATTGTGAGTCTGGTAGAATAGGTGTGGATGTTGACCCCGCAAAAAATTACCGGCAAGATAAAAAGATTCATCAATCCTCTTTCTTTATTGCCGCCAGTTACAAGATATTAAAAGAAAAATATGTTGAATTTTTTGCCCCAGCGATTAGATATGAAAGATTTGACCCGTGGGAAGAAGATGATACCAACAAAGGTGACCGTAAATCTATCAGTATTGGTTTTAACCTTTCACCAGTAGAACATTTTCTCATCAGAGCCGCATACCAGCGAACTACAGAAAGCCCAAAACTTGATAATAGTGGTGTAAGTTTAGAGACGGTATTGGATTTTTAAATAATACCAGTGAAGATAGAGAAAATAATTCGACCTGCGCAGGTAGAAAATTAAGAAAGATGTTCTAATTGCACAGGTGGAAATAATTTAAGGAGAAACGGTCATATCCCTGCGGGGCACAAAGGGGGATGAAAATGGGGAGGGAACACACCCCTAACCCCTCTCAAGAGAGGAATACAACCCCCTAACCCCCTTTGTTAAGGGGAAATAAACTTGCTTTTCATCGTTCCTTGGTCTATGGTCTATGGTCTGGAGTCTATTTTCAGGAGAACGCTAATGAGCCTATGGCACAATAACAGGGATGAAAATAAAGGGATTCGGGAATAAAAGAATCCCCGAACCCCAAAATCCAAACCCCGATTTTCAAGGAAAATTAATGATGCAAAAGATATTTTATATTATTAGTGCAATTATTGTTTTAATCTGTATCTTTTCTATCTCTTACCTTGAAGCCAAACCTTATCTTGCAGAAGTCAAAATTGCCCCGGTTAAAGTTTATAAATCAATGTTAGAAAACTACCAGCAAAAACAGTATGAAAAGGTTAATACCTCCCTTGGTTATGTAAAACCGATTATAGATACCATCAAATTAGAATTTGAGATAGACTTAAACACGGAATTTCAAACAACCTTGAAACAAAAAGATAATACCTTCTATACCACCTTAAACAGATTAATCTTCTATGACATCCAGGTTATATTTAACTCAATACAGGAAGAAGGAAAAACACAATCACCGGTTATATTGAAAAACTGGTTTCGGATGGCTTATGCCAATTATTTACTACTTTCTTCTACATTAAAAGAAAATAAGGAAACCTTTATTG
>JBFLYA010000328.1 GCA_040757115.1 bacterium
AATATAAATTCCAAATTTCAAATAACAAATTCCAAATAAATTCCAAGCACCAAATTCCAAAACCTATTGCTTTATCAATTTTGTTAAAGGGAGTTGAATATTTTGCTCAATAATGTCAGATTTAGGTTTTTCAATAATTGAAGGACACACCTCTAACCCCTCTCAAGAGGGGAATATAACTCTTCTTTAATTCTATTGCCTCATTGAAAAGCACTTTTCCTTCTTTTGTTTGGAATTTTGATTTTTGGTCATTGGAATTTATTTGTCCTTTGGAATTTGTGATTTGAAATTTTGTAATTCACTACACTATTTTTTGCAACTCATGGTTTAGCCATAACTTTGCAATAATTCCTCTTCCTTGTGTTTTCAGGGGATTTCAATCTTCTAAAAATCACGAAACTATAGAATAATATATCTCATCAATATTATTTATACCATAATTATTCCTAATTGTCAATCAAAGAAATTTGAGTTATTCACCCAAAAAACAGATATAGCATACAAAGGTAACTGTTCACACCGTAGAGACACAGAGACGCAGAGAAAAAAAATTAAAATCTATGGACGCTGGTTTGCCTGCTGAATATTCGGCAAGCAGGTCATAAGTGTTTCTATGTCTGCACCAACAATCTTTTCGGTTATCTGATTTATTTCTATGTCTTCTCTGTTCCTCTGCGTCTCTGCGGTAAAGGACTACCTGAACGGTTACACGGAATCCAATTATGCCAATTGTTTCCTATCCTCTCTTTATATCTTGCCATTAATTGATTGCAATTGCAATTTCTATCTTTAAATAATAATCTTTTATAAAATTCTTTAATAATTTCAGGAAATTGTTGAACGGATTTATCTACCTTTTTCATCGCCTCTTTAGTTATCAATCCATCAAAGAGTGTTGCTTTTTTATAACCTTTTTTTTCTTTTATTCCTTCGGCATAATTAGTAATATAACATAAGGCTACATAGCACATTTCAAGTTCTCGGGCTAAAAATACCTCTGGAATAAGTGTCATTCCTACGACATCAGCACCTAATAGTTTAAACTTTTTAATTTCAGCCTTAGTTTCAAGTCGAGGACCTTCCGTGCAAACATAAACTCCTCCCTTGTTACCCTTAAATCCAAGTTCATTCAAAAGTATTTCCATTTCATTGCTTAACTGAGGGCAGAAAACAGGACTTGAGCGGATAAATCCAATGCCACTATTTTTGCCATAAAAACTTAATACTCTACTTTTAGTTTCATCAATTAAATCATCTGGTAATAAATATTGTCCCGGTTTTAAATCTTCATTTATGGCTCCGGGTCCACTCCAGGCTAAAATTCGTTCAACGCCTAATTCTTTTAAGGCATAAATATTTGCCTGGTAATTTACCGATGAGGCATTTAATTCATACCCCTTCTCGCCATGCCTTGTCAAAAATAAAAACTCAATATCCTTATCTTTGACTAAAAATATAGGTTGGCTCTTACCAAAAGGGGTCTGTATCTCCCCTACTCTCTCACCAACTACTTTTCCCTCATTAAGTAATGTATATGCCTTACTTCCGCCAATAACCGCATTTTTTACCTTTATTTGCATCTCTAACACATCCATTAATCTTTTCTACCTGCACAGGTCGAAGATTTTGTAACTGTTCACCGCAGAGACACAGAGACGCAGAGAAGAAAATTAAAATTTATGGACGATACGCTTAACATCCCTGATTTTCATCAGTGCAAGCTCTTGAGTCCAACAACATTAAACTTGCCCTGATGAAAATCAGGGATGGATTAACAAATCTGGCTTGCCGGCTGAACATTCGGCAAGCAGGTCATAAGTATTTCAATGGCTACACCAATAATCTTTTCTGTTATCTGATTTATTTCCATATCTTCTCTGTTCCTCTGCGTCTCTGCGGTAAATTACCACCTGAACGGTTACCTGCCATAATTAGAATTACTGACCTTTACGAATGACTTTGCCGGATAAGGTGCTGGTATGATTTCCTTGTTCAATAACTATTTGACCATTGATAATGACATATTCAATACCCGCCGGATAGCGAAGTGGTGATTCAAAGGTAGCTAAATCCTTTATCTTTTCTGGATTAAATACAACAATGTCCGCAAAATTACCTTCTTTTAGCCTGCCGCGGTTTTTAATGCCAAGTAGATATGCAGGTTGATAAGTCATTTTATAAATTGCTTCCTCCAGAGATAAAACCTTTTCTTCATAGACATACTTAGCCAGAGTTCGGGGAAATGTTCCAAAAGCCCTTGGATGAGGTCTTGTTGTAGATAACATCCCATAATCTGCTCGGGCGGATGCGTCTGAACCTATCATTGTGTATGGTTTTTTTAAGATTTTTTTCAGATTATCCTCACTCATATCAAAAAGTATTACCTCTACCTTTCCTTCCTCTTCGATTAAAAGTGAAAATATCAAGTCAATTGGATTTGAGATTTTTTTTGTTTGGGCAATCTCTGAGATTCTTTTACCCTCCATCCATCTATTCGCCTGAGTTTTCACCGCAGAAATCATAATTGAGTCAAAATCAGGCTGTTGATTTAATATTTGTTTAGAGATTTTATTGCGTGTTTGTTCGTCTTTAAGTCTTTCAATTTCTTTTTCCATTCCACCTTCATAAGCCCAGGACGGCAGAATAACATCCAGGTCTGTGCTGGCGGCAGTATAGGGGTATCTATCGCAGGTTACACTTAAACCTAATTCCCTTGTTTTTTCAATCTCTGCAAATACTGAGTCTAATTTATTCCAATTTGCCCGACCAGCAGTTTTAAGATGAGAAATATGCACCTTTAAAACACCAGCCATACCACCAATATCTATTGCCTCTTGAACTGCTTCTTCTAACCTATCCCCTTCACTTCGCAAATGAGTGACATACATCCCTCCAGATTCTGCAACGATTTTACATATTTCAATTAATTCATCTGTTTGAGTAAAACAACCGGGCGGGTAAATCAACCCTGTTGACAATCCAAAGGCACCTTCTTCCATACATTTAGAAATAAGTTTCTTCATCTTCTCTACTTCTTTTAGTGTTGGCCGTCTATTCTCATAACCCACAATTGATGCCCGAATATTCCCCTGTCCTATGAGTGGCACAAAATTTACTCCAATCCCCATTTCCTTAAGTATCTCAAGATATTCTTTTAGAGAACTCCATTGATAATTTATCTCAAATTCTTCACAAATCTTTTTAATTCTTTCCTTTGATTGATTATATTGTGGAGCGGCTGAAAAACCACAATTACCACATACCTCAGTTGTAACCCCTTGTCGAACTTTACTCTCTGCCTTTGGATTAACCAGGATGGTAAAATCAGAATGGGAATGAATATCAATAAATCCAGGACAAACAACTTTATCTTTTGCCTCAATAAGTTTTGTTTGTGATGAGCCTGAGCGTAAATTACCAATAGCCACGATTCGTTCATCCTTAATCCCAACATCTGCCTTAAATGAAGGGACATTAAAACCATCTACAACCTG
>JBFLYA010000329.1 GCA_040757115.1 bacterium
AGAAGCGTAAGAGTTATTGCTTTTCGAAGGAGTGGAATCTGCATAATGCAATCTCTTACTTCATTGGATTCAGCTACAATTTTTGTTGGATAGTGCGAACATTACGAATAAAAGACATAGAGGAATGTTGGCAGAAGCGAACTTCGGCCATGGCTGCTGGACTAACTGACCATGTTTGGAGTATAGAGGAATGGCTTACCTATCCAGTTAGAGGAGATTAGCTATTTTCAGACACCACCTATTTTACGAGGAGGACTAATCAATTTCTGGGCCTTTAGTGGCCATACTTTTTGTGAGACTCTCCTCGAATACCTTCATCAGTTTTGATCTTTGAAAATTATATATCAAAAAGAGTCATCCTGAAACGAATATCATTTGAGATAAAGAATCCTTTGATAATGTAATCAAGAAAGTTTATTCTTCTACATAATCTTCTCCTGTTTTCCATAAGGTAACCATAGTGGTAAAGATATTTCTGGCGATTGTTCTTTGGGCATTAGCCGGAGAAGTTCCCTGGCTGATTAACTGAAAATACTTTTTGCTAAATTTATTATCCATATTCTTTTTTTGTGGCATTTTTAGCTGCCTCCATACCCATATATTTAAGAAGTCTGTTGCCATTATTAGATGCTCCTTTATGGAGAATTTTACCCGCAGATTCCTTTTCTGATTTACCCAGGCTGCAATAACACCAGGGCTTTCGCTTATGAGCAAATCTATCCGGCGTATCAATAATGGCAAAGAAGGTAGCCGCAATAATGAAACCAACCCCTGGAAGTTTCTGGAACTTCTTTATGGGAGGATATTTTTTGGCTAGCTTGCGTAATTCTCTGAGATTTTGAGCCTGTTCATTCCTTAATGTATCTAATGTGTCATAGAGATTTTTCAGGATAAACACGGTTGTAGGTCTTTTCAATTTTTTTAGCCAGTCCAGTCGGTTTTGGGGATAATAGACTGTTGAGCCTTTAGCATGAATACCCTTTTGTCTAAATCTGGCTTTTATTTTATTCTTAAATCTGGTTATCTGTTTGCTGGTATCATGATAGTGTCCAATTAACTCTTTGAAATCCTGTTGGTCGTCATTGTCAGTGTGATATACTTCTTTGATGAAACCACCTCTTAGAAGTTTGGCCAGACGAATAGTATCATTAGGATCATTTTTATCTTCGGCTTTGGATATCCAGGTATTTTGTCTTGGTTCTGCGACAATAAGTTTGTTCACATAAGGTTTTAAGATTCTCCTTATCCAATGGGCTAATGGTGATTCTTCTACTACGAGTGTTTTGGTTCCAGAAACACTTTGGACAGTATTAATCAGATTCATCTCACTTGTTTCAATATCGATGCAGGTAAGAATCTTATTGTCCTCTAGACTGGACACTAAATGAACAAAAGTTGCTATTGTTGGTCTAAAGCAAGATATTTCATGATGGGCCTCCTTTTATTTTAGATTTTGTTATATCAGTATAACATACCTGTCAATCTATTAAAGGATGCCCGTCTTTACATATTATCAATTTCCTAGCAGTTAAAAATGTTATTTTCTTAGTGGATGAGTGCGGAATGTGGATTGGTATATTAATCATGCAGAATTATCCTATTTTCTGTATATCATGTAAAAAGTAATGATAACCAGTTAGAATTATACAGAATTTATTTGTTTTTGTCAAATTTTTTCTTGACTTTTTGAGGCTATTGTGTTAGAGTAAAGAAAACTATATAATAACTTGTTATCAGATATAGGAGTCAGCCATGAAAGAGTATATCCTTAAGGGTACAAACGAAAGAGAAAGTGTTGACCGAAGAATATCTCTATTAACCACTCTCCTCAATGATGCGAACCAAAAGTGCGAGCACATTAGTGAACTACGACAAAGGAGTTTGAACTACGCACTGATTATATTCGCTGGTGTGTTTACTTTCACTATGAAATTTTCCACTGCACTGTATTCTCTTTTCGTATCTATCGTTCTTTTATCCCTAATGACTGTATTCTGCTTATTGGATCGAAGATTCCACAAATACATTCATGGATGGCGAAAGACGGCGAGAATGTTTATAGAAAAGGCAAGCACTGTAATTAACGATCCAACACAAGAGATTTCATTCCCAAGATATTTGGAAGAAGGTGAGAAGACAGCTGAGGTTTTTGCATTTCAGCCGATCATCTTTTATTTTCTGGTCTTAGGAGGATTTGGTCATCTAGTTTACTTTATCATTTCTGCAATAACAAAGTGATGAAGATAACAACTTGCTGCAGCCGACCTCGCTTACGCTCGGCGGCTGAGCTCAATCGTTAGGCTACTGAATTATTGAGGATTATCATGAAAACAACTTTAGATCATCTTCCTTTCAGAAAACAGAGGGAATTGGAGACTATTACTAAGCTCATCTCTCATGCCACCAAGGTAGAGATGATTATTCTGTTTGGAAGCTATGCCAGGGGAGACTTTGTTGACTCTGACTTTCGCTATGATAGAGAAGAGGGGCACTTCACCAGCTATGAGTCTGACTTTGACATTATGGTGATTGTAAAAGATGAGAGAAAGCCTGAGGATTTTAAGATCTGGGGCAAGGTAGAGAATCAGATCAGCCGTAAAATCCCTACCCCTGTAAGCTTAATCATTGAGGATATTGAGCATGTCAATGAACAACTCTCTGTTGGCCGATACTTCTATGCTGACATCAAAAAAGAAGGCATCTTACTCTATGACTCAAAGAGATTTCAATTAGCCAGGGCAAGGAAGCTCACTCCTGGAATAAAGAAGAAGCTGGCAGAGGAGGATTTTGATCTTTGGTTTCCAAAGGCGAAGGATAAATTTGAATTTTATGAATTTGGCATTTCACGAGAAAAATGGAACGAAGCTGCTTTCATGCTTCACCAGACTGCCGAAGCCCTATACACGGGTACCTCCCTTGTCCTTACCTCCTACAAACCCAGAACCCATGATTTAGAGAAACTGACTAAGCGAATGGAGAAGATTGACCAGGATTTCTGTAAGATCTTTCCAAGAAAAGAAGGAGAAGAAAAGAGATTGTTTGAACTTCTTAAGAAGGCTTATGTTGATGCAAGATACAGCAAGAATTATAAAATAACAAAACAAGAACTTGAATACCTTGCTGAGCGAGTGAAAAAACTACGCAGATTATCATTGAAAAAATGTCGTGAGAAGTTTAAGCAATTTGAACAGGAAATTAAAAAAGCCTAACCAATCGCTGAAGCTGACGGCGGGCAAACCCGCCGCAACTTAGCTCAGCCGTTAGGCTCCAATTTGCCAAAGAGGAGGTGATGGATTAAAAGGCGGGAGCTATTAAATATAAATATCAATGGAATGAAGCTCATTCCTAAATTTGATTGAGATGTGCGGTATAATGTCAAGTAAAAAAAGACAGACTATCCCCCAGCAAGATATAACTAAATTTAAAAAAACTAAAATTTGAGATAAATCTTGTTAACATAATCTGCTCTTTGATAATTTATTTAA
>JBFLYA010000330.1 GCA_040757115.1 bacterium
AGCTCATATCATTTGGTTCAAAGGTTGTTTTTGCCTCTACAACTAAGGCTGTTTTCTTATTCTTTCTTTCACCCACAATGATTATATCTATCTCCCTTGATTCCTCTGTGCCATTTACAGAATAAAAGCCCTTTACCCTACGACGAATTTCACTTATCTTTATATTCAGAGTCTTTGCCAACCTTATTGTTCTTGGTTCAACAAGCCCTTCTACAAACTTGCCCAACCCACCTGTCATTTCTCCTACCATTTTGGAAACATTCTTTATCTCTTTGGAAAGCTGAGAATCTGTCTTTCCCAGACCGCCTGTTACTTCTTCTACCATCTTAGAAACATTCTTTATTTCTTTGGAAAGGTCAGCATGTATTTTTTTCCACTCAATCTCTGTTCTCTGTAGCTGGGCATCTCTTCTGTCAAGTTGAGCATCTGTCTTCTTTTGAGACTCAACCAATTCAACTAAACTTTTCTCTATCCTGTCTAATCTATCATTCTTCATAATAATTATATTATACATCAATAGTTTTAAAAAAGTCAAGTATTTTTTTTCTGCTTCCTTAAAAATTTTGACCTATGCAATTTGCTACAATAAACTTGTCAAATTCATTTGCAGAATTGCCACCAATGTAAATGTATAGGTTTGTGTATTGGTTAAACTTGACCACAACCCCTGGCTCAATGATTAAACAGGGTGCGACTGCTCCTTTGACATAGACATCGCCGGTAACGATGTAAGGGCTTCCTGTTAGAGTCCAGGTGGTATCAGTGGCAATGGTAGTAGTAGTAATTGTTGTTTGAGCGGCAACCTCACCTATGCCCAGAACCATCCCTAAAGTTACTAAACACAAAGTCTTTTTCATCTTATTTTACCTCCATTTTCAAAACACGAATAATATTTCTCGCAAAGACGCAAAGGTTACAATATTTTTGACAGGATGAACAGGATTAACGAGATTTTCATCTTGTAAATCCTCTAAATACATTTTTCCTCCAAATAGGGATTAGGAATTGAAGTGATATAAATTCAAATCCCAAATCATAAATCCCAAATCCGAAATCATAAATTCCTTTCTTTATCCAATCTTTTCAATAAAGGTTTTTGCTGATTTTAATGTAGCCTTTTTATTTTACAGAAAACACAGATTATTTTTAGTAATCGGATTAAGCGGATTAAGCGGATTATTTTTTTATTTTTTATCCGTTTAATCCGTTCAATCCGCTTACTATAATTTAATCCTGTTAATCCTGTCAGAAAAAACAAAAAAGCACAGTAAAATTAATTACTGTGCTTATATTCTCCTAACTCTATGTCCTGCAACAGGTTAGAATGATTCTCTCTCTGTGTGTATGTATGTTCTGTTAGCGTTATCCATCTCTTCTCCTTTAACAAATTCTACATCTTAATCTCTTTTTACCTTGATTCGGTTCATCATTATTTAAGTAGCTGACCCCTTACCCTAATTATATCTCAATATAGTTGGCTCAAAATCTTTTTTGTTTAATACCCTCATTATGCCATGTGAAGGCATAAGGACAAACAACCCATTTCTTTGGGCATTTAGTTCAACACCTTCACCAAACCTTCCACCTGCTACTGCTCCAATTATTTCATAGTCCTGATAGAATTCAAAGAAGTCAAAGAATCTTTTATACCACTCCAGAAAATAGCTCATATCATTTGGTTCAAAGGTTGTTTTTGCCTCTACAACTAAGGCTGTTTTCTTATTCTTTCTTTCACCCACAATGATTATATCTATCTCCCTTGATTCCTCTGTGCCATTTACAGAATAGAAACCCTTTACCCTGCGACGAATTTCAGTTATCTTTATATTCAGAGTCTTTGCCAACCTTATTGTTCTCGGTTCAACAAGCCCTTCTACAAACTTGCCCAATCCACCTGTCATTTCTCCTACCATCTTAGAAACATCGGCTATCTTTTTTGATAGTTGAGCATCTGTCTTCTGAAGTTGAGCGTCTGTCTTCTGAAGTTGAGCGTCTGTCTTCTGAAGTTGAGCGTCTGTTTTCTGAAGTTGAGCATCTGTCTTCTTTTGAGACTCAACCAATTCAACTAAACTTTTCTCTATCCTGTCTAATCTATCATTCTTCATAATAATTATATTATACATCAATAGTTTTAAAAAAGTCAAGTATTTTTTTTGGATTCTGGCAAAATAATGCCACCTGTGCGGTTAGATTAACCTTCCTCACATCTTTTAAAACCACGAAGGACACGAAATGGAATTTAATGTCTTGTAATTTTCGGTAGTGGCTGACAATAACTACAATTTTTTTTAACCACAAAGATTACAAAGAGTTTCACAAAAGAGTCAAAGATTTTTGAGAGAATAAATTTTTCCCTTTATTTCTTTGTGTATTCTTTGTGTACTTTGTGGTTAATTTCAGAGACCATCTAATTTTCTTCGTGTCCTTCGTAGTGAATAGTTACCAAAAAAAACGTTTCATTCGCTTTTAATTCACGACTGAAACGCTTTTTGTGATTGGTCAATATTGTTGTAATATGTTGAAACTAAAGGAGTTAAGCGGAAGCCCCCCCCCCCTAAAAATTCGTAACAGTTCAGGCTATATATCAAAAGTGTAAGAAAGGGGATAAGGAGATAAGAGTGATATGGAGATAAGATAATAGAAATAGATTGAAATTTATAGAAATAGGTAGAAATTGATTGTGGAAAACAACAAATTTCCATAAATTTCTATTAGTTTCTATTAATAATTTCAATTTTTTTAATAATATCTCCCTATCTCCTTAATCTCCACATCTCCTTTTGTTACACCACCTGAACGCTTACAAAAATTCTATGGTATATCTTTGGTTATTGGTTAGATTAGAAACTTTTGGAATGAGAATCATAATTTCTTACCTCACATCTTTATCCAATCTTTTCTATAAAATCCTTTGTGGCTTTTAAATAAGATTTAACCGCATTGGTATCATAAATAAGTCCTCTGTAATATCCTGCTATATGCAAGCCATCATAAAGTTTTTCAAACTCCTTCATTAGTTTTCCATTATGAATAGATAGATACTTTTTCAACGCATTTCTGTAAGCATCTATTGATTTTGGGAGTTCTTTTTTGGTTAAGCCCTTCTTTAAAAGATATTCATTTATTGCCTCTAAAATAGCCAGATAAGCTGTTCCAAATACCTCTCGGACAGACTTAACAAGTTTATAGCTAGAATATTGTGTATTATTCTTTTTATTTCTATGGGAGACCTGTCGGATGAACATAATAAAAATATAGCACAGAGGTATTTTCAAGTCAAGGAAAATTTTATGCTTCCCACAAGATTTTGCCACTACAAATGGATTTTTTAAATATTTAATTTTCTAACTAAACTTTTGCGTTTTTTAGAGAGTTGTCAACACAGAATCAATAGATTTTCCGGTTTTGCCTTGTTGATAACTCCAGATTAAAAGCTCTTTGAAAAACAGTTGTCTGACCCAATTGCAAATTTC
>JBFLYA010000331.1 GCA_040757115.1 bacterium
TATTTGTAACCGTTCAGGCTATATATCAAAAGTGTAAGAAAGGGGATAAGGAGATAAGAGTGATATGGAGATAAGATAATAGAAATAGATTGAAATTTATAGAAATAGGTAGAAATTGATTGTGGAAAACAACAAATTTCCATAAATTTCTATTAGTTTCTATTAATTTCAATTTTTTTAATAATATCTCCCTATCTCCTTAATCTCCACATCTCCTTTTGTTACACCACCTGAACGGTTCCTAAAAGTCCAAATGTAATGGTTGAACGGTTACCAAATTATTAGCGACAGAGCATTAGCTGCCGGTTACCATTTAACCGCTTACTTGCTTTTTTTACATTCATCTACTAACTCATTGAGCAATTTGATAGTTTTATCTATATTAATTTTGGCAACGGTTAATATTTCTCGCCTATCCTTTACCGGAAATGAATCATCCATTAATAAAAGGTCAACGGCTCCTTTAATCGCAGTCATTGCACCTTTTATTTTATGAGAGAGATTTGATATTGGGTCTTTTTCTTCGTTGTTTTTCATGTTTTCCCCTTTAAAAATCTGCCCCAAAGGCAGGAAAATTGGTAATCGTTGAGCGGTTATCACTGTCCTCTATCTGTAATTATTTACCCAAATGAAGTGCAAGGTAATCGGTAATCGGTAACAACCAATTGATCTTTTCCCTTTACCGATAACCTGATTTACCGATAACTGATTACCTGAATTTCACTTCGGATGGCTAAATAGTTACCTTCTCTTGCCTCATTAGTGATTACCCTTCCTGGTGGAGAGGGGAGGGTTCGAACCTCCGAAGGCATAGCCAACAGATTTACAGTCTGCCCCCTTTGTCCACTTGGGTACCTCTCCACATTAGTAAGCAGGGATTGACAATAATTGTTAAATTCTCAGTAACCGTTCAGCCACAGAGGCACAGAGTTCACAGAGAATTAAGGAAAGTAGCCACAAATGGTTATATATTCCCTCTGTGTTCTCTGTGACTCTGTGGCTACATCCTGAACGGTTACCTTTTTTCTCTATTTTTCTGGAGCTGGCGATGGGACTTGAACCCGCAACCTGCTGATTACAAATCAGCTGCTCTGCCATTGAGCTACGCCAGCATTTATAATATTGGTTATTATTATAAACTATTTTTTATTAAATGTCAAGATTTTTCTTGACATAAATTAAAAAGATGATATATTTTAAAGAAGGTTGAGGTTAAGGAAGAGAAAACTTCTCCTTTTTCTCCTCTTCAACCTGAATCTCAACCGCAACTTTTTTCCTGATGGGGTGAGAATAATGCAAGAACAAGGTAAGGTCATTTCAAAAGAAGATAATAAGGCTTATGTCCAGATTGATATTGGCAAAGCCTGCCATGAATGTAAATTGTGCGATAGAGGTACACCAATTATCTTAGTTGCAGATAATTCCTTAGGCGCTGATGTCGGAGAAACGGTAAAATTGGAAACCGCAATGATAAGTAAGGTTAAAGGAATTATTTTTTATTTAACCTTACCTCCACTGGCTTTAGTCTCTGGAATAATTGGTGGGGATTTAATTGCAACACATTTCAAATTTGACCGTGCCAATGAAATTATTGGTTTAATCTCAGGTTTATTCCTTTTTGCTTTATCCCTTTTATTTGCATGGTGGCTTGATAAGAAGAATAAAACACTTTCTTCTAAAATAGTTGAGATTTACTGATAACTGCATCCACTTATGGGTAAGCGTTCAGGCTACACATCCGGTGTGTAAAAAGGGGGATAAGGAGATAAAGGAGATGTGGAGATTATAAATTAAAAGATTATGGTTATGAAGTTGGTATGGAAGTCTGCTCCTGACAGGCTCAGGAGTTAGGTCAGGATGGTTCTAACTTCATAACCCCTAAACCAAACCAGCCTCCTAACCCGAACCCTTTCACCAAAAAACTCCTAAATATATCCCCTTATCTCCATATCTCCTTTTTCTTACACTACCTAAAACACTTATGGAGTAATGGTAGAGTGGTAAATGGGTTTTCCTTCTTCTATCTTGAGAATAACTGCACTTTTAACCGGATTGCGGTTTTCGTCAAAGGTAATTTTCCCGGAAAGCACCTGTAAATCTTTTGTTTGAGCCAATGCATCACGGATGGCATTTTTATCTGTTGTCTGTGCTCTTTTTAAAGCATCGATGAGAATAAGTGTAGCATCGTATCCGAGAGCCGCCAGGGCATCAGGTGCACAACCATATTTTGTTTGATATCCCTTGACAAATTTCTGAATTTCCTGGTCAGGTGAATCTTTTGAAAAGTGTGTTGAAAAATATCCATCCTCAACCGCTTTTCCACCTAAATTAACTAATTCAGGAGAATCCCAGCCATCACCACCTAAAAGAGGAATTTCAATTCCCATTGTTTTTGCCTGCTTGGCGACTAATGCCACTGAGGAGTAGTAATTAGGAAGAAACAGCACATCCGGAGAAGCCGCTTTTATCTTGGTTAGTTGGGGTGTAAAGTCTTGAGTTTTATCTTCATCTGTGAATGCCTCATACGCCACTATCTTTCCCCCGGATTTTTCAAATTGTGCCTTAAAGAATTCTGCTAATCCTTTATTGTAATCATTGCCGTTATCGAATAAGACAGATGCTTTTCTCTTAGCGAGTGTGTTATAGGCAAAATTAGCCATTACTGTTCCTTGAAATGGGTCAATAAAGCAGGCACGAAAGATATAGTCTCCAACAAGTGTGACTTGAGGGTTAGTTGAAGTGGGTGAAATCATCACGACACCGGCAGATTGGGCAATTGGTGCCCCGGCTAATGAACATTTACTCATTACGGTGCCAATTATTGCGACAACCTTATCCTGGTCAATGAGTTTACGGTAGGCATTAGCGGCTGATTCCGGTCTTCCTTCGTCATCTTCGCACATACATTCTATCTTTTGATTGACGCCATTAATAGAAATTCCTCCTTCGTTGTTTATCATTTCAATAGCCATCATCGCACCATTTTTTGTAGAGACACCGTAAGTTGCCGCTCCACCGGTCATAGGTGCCACCAAACCTATCTTTAGTCCTTTTTCTTTCTCACTAATCTCTTTCTTCCCACAGCCACTAAAAAATACCCCAACTATCCCAAACATTATCAACATTTTTTTGAACATCTCTTTATACCTCCTTGCTTTTGGTAATTGTAGAGTCCTGCAAAACTAAGAAACTGTAGTTTTTAAGCGGGTATTTAAAACCTCTATTTTTATCAATTTCCTCCAAAGAGCAAAATGCAAAACTCGTTTATCGTTTATGGTTTATAGTGTATAGTGTATAGTTTATAGTGTATAGTTTATAGTCCTTCAACTATCAACTATAAACTATCAACTATCTTTGCCAAAGTTCAGTAAAATTATCTCTTTCCTTTCAGCGTTAAAATACTTGTAACTGTTCAGATAGTAATTCACCGCAGAGACGCAGAGAAACAGAAA
>JBFLYA010000332.1 GCA_040757115.1 bacterium
TGAATAGTTACAAAAATTGAAATTAATAGAAACTAATAGAAATTTATGGAAATTTGTTGTTTTCCACAATCAATTTCTACCTATTTCTATAAATTTCAATCTATTTCTATTATCTTATCTCCATATCTTCCTTATCTCCTTATCCCCTTTCTTACACTTTTGATATATAGCCTGAACGGTTACGAAAATTTCTATCTAATTTCACACCGATAGTTAAACTATTACCTTTAAAATTTTGTAAGGGTTCAGGTAGGATAAAAATAAGGAGAAAGGGAGAAGATGGAGAAGTGGAGAAAAGAAGAGTTAACTGATAGAATTATTGTAAGCATTCAGGTCATTGCAAAATATCTAATAATAATGTAAAATGAAAATGTATAAGTGAAAAGTAATGAGTCTTGCGAAGTAGTAAAATTTCCCATTTTTCATTTCCTATTTTACATTTATTTTTCCTTTGCGTCTCTGCAATGAATTAGTCTAATCGCACAGGTGGAAAAGTTTGAGCCATTTCTCCAATTCTCCCTTTTCCCCATTTCTCCTTGTTTACACTTCTAATGTATAGCCCTGAATGAAAGTCTACATTTTTTCTCCGCGACTCTACCTCTGTGCGGTATCCAATCCCTTTATATTTCATAGCATTCCAGAAATATGGGTAAATTTCACTTTAAAATTACTTGACATTTTAAAAAGTTTATGGTAGACTTACTCAACCTTTGAATTAAAACAAGGAGAAGATGATGACGATTTATCTAAAAAGAAAATGGATGCTAATATTAATTATTTTCACATTTGCTATTGTTGGCTATGCAAAAAGTTTTGTCAATGTAACTATTTATGTTGATAATAATTTTCTACAACTAAAAACTAATAAAAATACAGTTCTGGATGTATTAAACTCTACTAACATTGGTTTGGATAAAAATGATATTGTTCGACCGGGGATTGAGACTAAATTACGAAATAAGATGTTTATTCGTGTTTATCGCCTGGCAAAAGAAGAAATAAAGGAGAAAAAAACTATCCCCTACCCTACCCAATATCAATACACCTCTCAACTTCTATTGGGTAAAACACTTGTGAAACAATATGGAAAACAAGGATTAAAAGAAATCATTACTCAAAAAACCTCTATTGATGGCGTCAATATAAAAGAAAAAATTATCGAAGAAAAGATTTTGAACAAACCTGTAAGTTGCATTATAGTTAAAGGAACAAGAAGATATGTGCCACCTCCTCTTCTAAATGCAAAAGCAAGTATAAAAAAAGTATTAAATATGGTTGCCACAGCTTATTCTGATTCTAAAATATCCTGCGGTAAATGGGCAGGGTGTGTAACCTCTATTGGATTAAAAGCAAGATATGGTATCATTGCGGTTGACCCAGGGGTTATCCCTTTGAGAACTAAATTATATGTTGAAGGATATGGCTATGGTATTGCGGGAGATACTGGCAGTGCCATTAAAGGAAATCGAATAGATTTATGTTTTAATACCCATCAGGAAGCAATAAGATATGGAAAAAAGAATGTAAAAGTTTATATCCTGGAATAATTTAATGACTTATCCAATAATTAAAGAAATCCCAACAATTGAGCCGCTAAAACTCTTCAGTATCTTCAAAGAACATAATTACCCATTCTTCCTTGATAGTGGAATGAATAAATATAGTTTAGGTAGATATTCCTTCATTGGTTTTAACCCATTCCTTGTTTTTAAAAGTAAAAGTAAACAGATTCAATACGAAATTCGGAATAATATAGATACTCAACAAATCCAAAATCCAATATCCAATATCCAAAATTTTATAAATGACCCATTTGAAGTATTAAGGGAACTTGTTAATCAATATCCACTACAACAGATCTCAAATTTTCCTTCTTTTATAGGGGGAGCAGTTGGTTACTTCAGTTATGAAATGCGGCATTTAATTGAAAATGTTCCTGGAAAAGGAATTGATGACCTGATGATACCGGATTGTATCTTCTGCTTTTATGATTTAATTTTCATCTTTGACCACTTGAAACAAAAGGCTTATATTTCATCAAGCGGGTTTCCTGAAAATGGAAGATTAAGAGAGAAAAAGGCTGAAAACAGACTAAACGAAACGCTGAATAAATTATCAAAATCCAGCCCCCAGAACCCAAAACCCAAAACCCAAAATGTGGAAATAGTTTCTAATTTTACTCATCAAGAATATTTAGAGGCAGTGAGAAAGGCTAAGGAATATATTAGTGCCGGTGATATTTATCAGGTTAATTTATCACAAAGACTCTCGGCTAATCTTTGTATGTCGGCGTTTGAACTCTATAAACGGCTAAGGAGGTCAAATCCGGCACCATTTGCTTGCTTTTTAGACTTAAAGGATGTCATTATTGCCAGTGCATCGCCAGAGCGATTTTTACAGGTAGAGGGTAAAAATGTTGTCACCAGACCAATTAAAGGAACAAGACCCAGAGGAAAGACCAAAAAAGAGGATTTGAAATTAAAAAATGAATTGAAAATAAGCCAGAAGGATAGAGCAGAACTAATAATGATAGTTGATCTTTTGCGAAATGATTTAGGTCGAGTATGTAAATTTGGGTCTGTGAAAGTTAATGAGTTGATAAAATTAGAAACGCATCCAACAGTATTTCATACAGTAGGTATTATCTCTGGTGAATTAAAACCAGATAAGGATAGATTTGATTTATTAAAGGCATGTTTTCCCGGCGGTTCAATTACCGGCGCTCCAAAAATTCGGGCAATGGAAATAATTGATGAATTAGAACCAACAAAAAGGCATATTTATACAGGGTCTATTGGATACTTAAGTTTCACCCAAAGTATGGACTTAAATATTGCAATTCGCACCTTTGTTATCAAAAACAACAAAACTTACTTCCATGTAGGTGGTGGAATAGTCGCAGATTCTATACCAGAAGAAGAGTATAATGAAACCCTTTATAAAGGAAAGGCAATGATTGAAGCAATTATGGGATAAAAAACTTAGCCTGTCCCACAAGGTAAGCGTTCAGGTGGTGTAACAAAAGGAGATGTGGAGATTAAAGAGATAGGGAGATATTATTAAAAAATTGGTAACTATTCACCATTCACCATTCACAATTCACAATTTCTTCCCTAAATTTCCTTAATAATGGTGAATGGTGAATTGTCAATTGTGAATTGTGAATTATCACTCTTCACGGTGTCAAGCAAACCTGGCCCAAGAGTTCGATGCACCGCTATAGCGCATCCAATGACTCTATTCGATAATTCATCAAATTTCACTTCGTGCTCTCCGTACCCTTCGTGCTGAATAGTTACAAAAATTGAAATTAATAGAAACTAATAGAAATTTATGGAAATTTGTTGTTTTCCACAATCAATTTCTACCTATTTCTATAAATTTCAATCTATTTCTATTATCTTATCTCCATATC
>JBFLYA010000333.1 GCA_040757115.1 bacterium
TTCAGGAAGACAACAAATAAATATTAAATATCAAATATTAAATATCAAATATAAATATCAAAATGCAAAATTACAAATCAAATTTCAAAGAGGAAGTAGCAGGGTTTCTCAAAGAGTTGGAGGAATTTAGTAATATCTTTGCTTCAAGTATTTTAACGCTGAAAGGAAAGAGATAATTTTACATTTTGATATGTAATTTTTATATTTGCTTTTTGCATTTTGCTCTTTGGAGGAAATCCCTTTTGGACACCAAATCTGCATAGATTTCACTATTAGAGTTATTGTCAGACACTACCGAAATTTTTTACTTAACCTTAACCTTTAATTCAATAGGCGGGATAGCTCAGACGGTAGAGCGACGGACTGAAAATCCGTGCGTCCCCAGTTCGATTCTGGGTCCCGCCACCATTTGAAAAAAATCGGCACTCTCCCCCATTTCACTGGCCCATTACCCAATGGTTGGACAGCAATTCTCATTATGACAGAAATTGTGTAAAAAAGGGGAAAGGGAGAAAATGGAGAAGGAGAAATGGAGAAAGTGATTAAAATTAGTCACGAATAGACCGAATTAATCCTAATAATCCTATGTTTCGTGCTTATTCGTGTCCTATTAGTGGTTATATTTTCTCCCTATTCTCCAATTCTCCTTGCTTACACATTTTCATAATTAGAATTGCTGATGGTTGGAAATTTTTCTTGACTTTTTTTCCCCTTAATGGTATCATTTTAAAACTATCTATAATAAAAGCCACAAATTGGTCTATAGCAGTTATTAGTCAAAATTTTACTCAGAGTGGATAAGGGAAAAATCCCAAATCCCAAGCACCAAATCTCAAATAAACACCAAATTCCACATACCAAAAAGCGAATTAGAGATTAGTGAATTAGAGATTAGATTTTACTAATTCGCTTAATTCACTAATTCACTAAATAGAATTTGGAATTTGTGATTTGGAATTTCATAGCCATATCTATGTCAAATTTCGATTAATAAGTGCTATATTTACCAAAAAAGGAGGATTATTAACCTATGTCAGCCAAAATAATAGATGGCAATGCCATTGCCGAACAAATTCGACAAGAGGTAACTCAAGAAGTAGCAGAATTAAAATTAAAGGGAATTACCCCGGGATTAGCGACTGTTCTGGTTGGAGAAGACCCGGCATCACAGGTTTATGTGCGAAATAAAGGTAAGGCGTGTGAAAAGGTAGGAATTTACTCTGAACAACATACACTCCCTGCCACGATAAAAGAAGATGAATTACTAAAATTGATTGAGACACTCAATAACAACCCTAAGATAAATGGTATCCTGGTCCAATTACCCCTTCCAAAACATATTAACGAAATTTTGGTATTGAATGCTATCTCTCCAGATAAAGATGTTGATGGTTTTCATCCAGTAAATGTGGGGAAATTCTTTACCGTGAAGGATTTTGAGGAAATGGTTAGACAAGGATTATTTCTCCCCTGTACACCACATGGGGTGATAGAATTATTAATCAGGAGTGGTGTTAATTTAAGTGGACTGGAGGCTGTAGTCGTGGGAAGAAGTAATATTGTTGGGAAGCCGGTGGCGATGTTACTCCTGGCTAATAATGCTACCGTAACTATATGTCATTCACGCACTAAAGATTTAACAGAGGTCTGCCAAAGGGCAGATGTCTTAGTCGCCGCTATTGGCAAACCTCAATTTATTAAAGCAGATATGGTCAAAGAAGGTGTCGTGCTAATTGATGTTGGCGTCAACCGTATCCCGGATTCTACTTCAGAAAAAGGATTCAGATTAGTTGGTGATGTCGATTTTGAGCAGGTAAAAGAAAAAGCCTCGATGATTACACCTGTGCCAGGCGGCGTAGGACCAATGACAATTACGATGCTTTTAGTTAATACAGTTAAATCAGCGAAAAATCAAGCTGAAATGTAACAAAGGAGTAAAAAAGGAAATATGGGAAGTAATGGTGGTATTCTTAACGGTATGATTAAGCGAGCGATGGAAGAAGTTATCCGTAAGGAATCTGTGATACCCTCAGAATTTCAAGAAAAACCTGAAATTGAATCAACACAAAAAGAAGAAATGATAGAAGAAGTTGGGGATATAGAAAGATTTTATGAAGAAAGTATTAAATCAATTAAAGATGGAATGATTCTCGATGGCTATGTTGTTCAGGTAGATAACGAAGGGGCATTAATTTCAGTTGGTGGTAAAACAGAGGGGTTTATTCCAAAAGAAGAATTATCAACAAGGCGTTTTTCTCATCCATCAGAAGTAATCTCAGTTGGAGACCAGGTTAAAGTTTATGTTCTTACCACAGATGATGGACAGGGAAACTTAATTCTATCTAAAAAATGGGTTGATATAGAACAAGCCTGGAGTAATGTAACTACCGCTTTTAAAGAGAATAAAATAATAAATGGTAAAGTAGTAAAACGAGTAAAAGGAGGATTGATTGTTGATATTGGCATTAGAGGTTTTATCCCAATGTCAGAACTTGATGTTATCCCTAAAAGGGGCATAGATGGATATTTGAATAAAACTTTAAGGTTAAAGGTAATAGACTGTAATCAAGAAGAGAGAAAACTTATCTTCTCTCATAAAGCGGCAGTAGAAGAGGAACTTCAAAGGGAAAAGCAAGCAGTCCTTGACTCTTTACATCCAGGGAAAATATGCCAGGGGAAGGTAGTTAAACTTACAGGATTTGGTGCGTTTGTCAATATAGGAGGAGCGGATGGCTTAATTCATCTCTCAGAATTATCTTATCGAAGAATAAAACACCCACGAGAAATAGTGAAGGTAGGAGATAAAATTGAGGTTATGGTCTTAGATGTGGATAAGGAGAAAGGAAAGGTTTCATTAAGCCTGAAACAAACTCAGGTTGATCCGTGGAAAGAAATCTCTAAAAAGTTTGAGATTGGCTCAATTGTCACCGGAACGGTCTCGAAGATAACTAAATCCTATATCTTTGTCCATTTTGGTGATGGGATAGAAGGATTAGTTCCATTTTCAGAATTATCGGTCAAAAAAATTTCCTCCCCTTCAGAAGCAGTTAAAGAAGGAGAGCAGGTTAAAGTAAAGGTGTTAGATGTTAAGCCATTAGAACGAAGGATAAGTTTGAGTTTAAAACGGGTTTATCAGGAAGAAGAAAAACAAAAAATCCAGGACTACCTGAAAAATCAAAAAGAGGGACTTGGCGTTACTCTTGGAGATGTTTTTAAAGAGAAATTTGGTGATAAGTTGCAATTAATTGGTACCTCTGAATAAAATTTGTAACCGTTCAGGCTATATATCAAAAGTGTAAGAAAGGGGATAAGGAGATAAGAGTGATATGGAGATAAGATAATAGAAATAGATTGAAATTTATAGAAATAGGTAGAAATTGATTGTGGAAA
>JBFLYA010000334.1 GCA_040757115.1 bacterium
AAGATGTGAGTCCTCCTTTGGTCATATGGATTACCCATTTTCCTTCCGTGATGTATGTTCAAACGCATTACCCAGAGATGCTTTAACCTAACCTATTTATTCATCTCCGACAAGGACATTGCCAGTGCTTCGCTGAGAAAGGGCAGTTGGCACGAGTTAATACGCCATAGTCATACACCCCAATAGGTCATCTGTCCTTCGTCACTCCATCATATCACCTCACGATGATACCCTGTCTTTCTGTAGATACAGATTGTTCCTTTATCTACATAATTACAAACTTCTATACAAGGATTAGGCTTGCATAGGTGGTTTTCCCAACCACTCGGGTATCCCATACTTCAAAGCACACCTACTCTCTACTTTCTACTTCCTATTTTCAGAAAAACCTGCTTTTTATTAGTTTCTTGGTCTATAGTCTATGGTCTTCGGTTTGTAGTCTAATTTTTTTTCTTGACGATAATGATATAATAGTGTAAAATAATTACTGAATGGAAATTAGATATTGGGTAAGTGAAGCGAGAACATTAATCTCAAAGAGGGCTTCACGAAATTAAAAGTAAGTAATCGGTTAATTGGTAACTAATTACCATTCACCAGTTACCATTTACCAAGTACAAGGAGGTAAAAAATAATGTTTAAAAAATGTATTTTCTTGATTTTAATTAGTTTGAGTCTTATTGGTGAAATAAGGGCTGAAAGCAAAGAAGGAGTTGAAATTACTGTCTATAATCAGGATTTAGGGTTAGTTAAGGATAACAGATGGATAGAGTTTAAAAAGGGTGAAAATATCATAAGATTTACTGATGTTGCTTCATTAATCGACCCAACATCAGTCCACTTTAAAGCCACAAAATATGAAGATAAGGTTAAGATTCAAGAACAAAATTATGAATATGATTTAGTCAGTGCAAATAAACTGTTAGAAAAATATGTAGATAAGTCAATTCAAATAATTACAAAGGACAATCAGCTCTACGAAGGTTCGTTATTAAGTTTTGATGATAAGCACATCATTTTGACCAGGGATAAGACAAAAGGACCTGTGGTGATGGTTAATCTTGAGAATGTAAATGATATAAAATTCCCTGAATTACCTGAAGGATTAATGACCAGACCTACACTTATGTGGGGAATAATTTCGGATATTGGTGATAAAGATTTATGTGAATTGACTTACCTCACCAAAGGGATGAAGTGGTATGCAGATTATGTGGCAATTGTTGATGATAAAGATGCAAGTTTAGACTTGACGGGCTGGGTAACTATTGATAATCAAAGCGGCACGACTTATAGAAATGCCAAGTTAAAACTTATTGCTGGAGATATTCATTTATTAAAGCCAAAAGAACCAACAAGGGAGATAATGTATGCGGCGGCAAAAGCCGCAGAAGAAGGATTTAAAGAAGAATCTCTATTTGAGTATCATATTTATACCCTTACCAGACTGACAACTTTAAAAGATAAGCAAACTAAACAAATTAACCTTTTATCCACTAATAACCTTTCTTGCCAGAAGACTTTTATTTATAATGGCGCCCGATATGGGAAAAAAGTTCAAGTGAATTTAGAATTTGTGAATTCACAGAATTATGGATTGGGAATACCACTCCCTAAAGGTAAATTCAGGGTATATAAAGCAGATAAAGAAGGTGCCTTGCAGTTCATCGGTGAAGATGAGATTGACCATACCCCAAAGGATGAAGATGTTAGAATTTCCATCGGAGAGGCATTTGATGTGGTTGGAGAACGAAAGATTATCAGCCGTCAAAAAATAACCTCGCAAATCCGTGAGGATACTTATGAAATAGAAGTAAAAAACCATAAAGACGAAGATATTGAAGTTTCAGTCATAGAATCACAATACGGCACCTGGAGTGTAATAAAAACTACCCATGATTACAAAATTAAAGATGCCAATACATTAGAATTTAAAATTAAGGTTAGAAAAAATGATAAGGAAACAATAAGATATACAGTTAGATGTGAGTGGTAAAATATCCGGGACGGTTCACTTTTGTTTGAAAGCGTGCGGTTATAGCACTTATTAATCGAAATTTGACCCAGATATGGCTATGAAATTCCAAATCACAAATTCCAAATTCCATTTAGTGAATTAGTGAATTAAGCGAATTAGCGAATTAGTAAAATCTAATCTCTAATTCACTAATCTCTAATTCGCTTTTTGGTATGTGGAATTTGGTGCTTGGGATTTGGGATTTTTTACTTATCCACCCTGAGTAAAATTTTGACTAATAACTGCTATAGAAAATGGAGTTGAAATTAGAAATTAGGGGGAGAAATAAAAGCCCAATTTCTAATTTCCAATTTCAACTTTCTGTGAATATTTACAAATGTATATCCAAAATAAATCATAGGGAAAACGATAAAATGAACTGTCCCAAATATCCTGATTTATTAGTCTATGTCGATGGTAAATTTATCCCGGAAGTAAATGTGCTCAATATAATTGAGCCAGATGGCTTATTTGAGAGTTTAATCTTTAAAGAAGGTAAGATATTTAAGTTAGAAGAACATTTACAAAGATTATATGATGGGGCGAAAGTTATAAAAATTCCTTTAGACAAAGATAAATTAATCCTGGCGATTCATCAGACGATTAAGAAGAATAATCTTACTAATGGTTATATTCGAATTAGTGTTTTTAAATCCAGCCTTCAGATAATCGTTAGACCTCTACCACAATATCCTGAAGAAATATATACTCAAGGAGTTTCAATCATTACTGTTCCTACCAGAAGACACTTTATAGAATCAACTAATCCGCAGGTAAAATCATCTAATTTTGCGGCGAATATTATGGCTAAAATAGAGGCAACATCCCATTTTGAGGCAATAATGTTCAATGAAAATGGCTATGTGACCGAAGGAACAATAAGTAATATATTTGTTTGTAAAAAAGGGAAATTAGTCACTCCTCCGATTTATTTAGGGTTATTAAAGGGTATAACCCGAGATTTTGTCATAGAATTAGCCCAAAAAGAGCAAATTGAGGTAAAAGAAGAACCAATTACCCGATTTGACCTTTATTGTAGTGATGAGGTGTTTTTAACCTTTACATCAGCAGGAATTGTGCCAGTAATCCAAATAGATGGACGAATTATAGGAAATGGACACCCGGGTATCCTCACTCAAAAATTAGGTGGTGTCTTAATCTAGCATAAAGGTTAAAATAGTGTATAGGGTTCTGCAAAATAGGATTTGAGGAAGACAACAAATAAATATCAAATATTAAACCTGAAATCGGCAAGTAGTTGAGTAAAAAGGGGGGAGTGGGGTAAAAAAGAAGGCTATTTTGACAAATTGGGGAGAGAATTAAGGAAAAGATGAAGGGAATTAGATAACAGATAGGATTAAGATGGG
>JBFLYA010000335.1 GCA_040757115.1 bacterium
CTTTCCTACTCTCCTACTTCCTACTTTCAGGAGAATCCCCTATTTCACTGACCCATTACCAATTACCAAACTTAAGGAGGTTGGAGAAAATGAAGGTTTATGAAGGAAAATTAGAGGCAAAGGGATTAAAGATAGGAGTAATTGTCTCCCGATTTAACGAGTTTATTACATCTAAATTAGTTGATGGCTGTTTAGATGCCTTAGTTCGACATGGGGCAAAAGAAGATGATATTGAAATTGTTAAAGTCCCGGGTTCTTTTGAAATTCCATATATCGCAAAGAAAATGGCAGATATGAAGAAATATGATGCTATTATCTGTCTGGGAGTCATCATTCGAGGAGAAACGCCACATTTTAATTATATTTGTAATGAAGTCGCTAAAGGGATTGCGAATGTTTCGTTAGAAAGTGGTATCCCGGTCATTTTTGGAGTTATCACTTCAGATACAATCGAACAGGCGATTGAACGCGCTGGAACCAAAAGTGGTAACAAGGGATTTGATGCGGCATTATCAGCCATTGAAATGGCTAATCTATATAAAAGTGTCTAAATGAAAAGGAAAAGATCAAAGGCAAGAGAATTAGCTCTTCAGGTACTCTTTGCGATTGAAGCATCTCAATCTGAGCCAGATGAGGTCATTTCTATATTCTGGCAAGAGAATATGGATGTATTACCTGAAATTAAAGAGTTTGCTGATTCTTTAATTAGAGGGGTATTAAAAAGGTTATCCGAGGTTGACAACCTTATTAGTTCCCATGCGGATAATTGGGAATTTTCCAGAATAGCTATCGTTGACCGCAATATTATGCGAATAGCTACCCTTGAATTAATGGCAATGAAAGATATTCCTGGAGCGGTTGTGATTAATGAAGCCGTAGAATTGGCTAAAACTTATAGCACTCAGGACTCATCAAGGTTTGTCAACGGTATTTTAGATAAGATAAAGGAGGATATTAATCGTGTCAGGGTATAAATCAGGATTAATAGCCCTTCTCTTATTAATGGGATGCACAACGACATCTTCCCAGATAAAAAAAGAATCTATCCTTCAACACAACATAGCGGTTAAATATATCAGATTAGACCTCTGGCAAGATGCTAAACTCCATCTTTTAAAGGCATTAGAATTAGCACCTCAAGAGGCATCAATATATAATAGTTTAGGGGTTGTCTATGAATATTTCAATCTAAATGATAAGGCAAAAGAGGTTTATCAAAAGGCAGTCAGTTTGGCTCCAGATATTCCTGTGTATCAAAAGAATCTTAACTCATTTGAGAGAGAATGTCTTAATTCAACACAAACAACTACTTTAGAAAAAGAGACTCCATCGCATATAAAGATTTCGACGGTAAAAATTCCCATTAAAAGAATCCTGGAGTCCAAAATAAAGATTGATAAGATAAATCGAGTTGCCCTCTTTTCCTTTTCAAAAAATGAAGATGATAAAAATGCAATAAAAATTAGCCAGATGTTATCGCAGGTATTTAAGATGAATGTCCTTGAAGAAAACCCTTTTTATATCTTAGAAGATTATGAGATAAAAGATTTAACGCAAGAGGAACCCATTAGCCAGCAGGACATAGAAAACTCATCAAAAAGAATGCTTTTATACAAAATCTTATCTATTGATGGATTATTTGTCCTTAAAATTAATGAATTTAAGGACCGTAGATATAAAAAGTCGGAACTTAAAAATTATTATTCTGAAGAAAAAAAGGAATTTATATATTATTATCAACCTTATATTGAAAGGAATATTGAAATTAATATGTCAATATCATTTTTTGAAGCAACCACAGATAGACTTTTGTGGGATAAGGAATATAAAGATAATCTATCTAATACTTATGTAGGAGATGATGAAGAAAATATCCGACTATTTGATAAACAGCTATTTAAGGACTTTATAAATAAGTGTGTTGAGGATTTCATAATTGATATTAGCCCTCAAGAAAAGGTTTATGAACGAATATTAGTCATAGAAAATCAAAAATGATAAGTATAGGACTCACAATCAGTAAAGATAAGATTAATATTGCTCAGGTAAAAGGAACTTATCGGAAATTAAGTTCAATTAAAACTCAAGAGATACCAACAGATATTGGAGAAGCAGAAGTTGCTTTATATATAAAGCGATTTTTCAAGAAGAATAATATTAAAACAAAATATATCTGTTTGGGTCTTCCGAGAAGACAGATTTTAGTAAATATCATTGAATTACCCCCGATAAAAAAAGATTTAATCAGTCAGGCTCTAAAATATGAAGTTGAAGAACATATTCCATATCCTATTGAAGAGGTTTATTACGATTATCAGATTATAGGACAATTTGAGAAGAAAACTAATATTCTGTTAGTGGCGGTTAGAAAAGAAGTAGTTGACCCTTACTTACAACTTTTATCTCAAATCGAACTTAAGCCACTTTTTGTCGATGTAGAATCTTTTAGTATAATTAACCTGTGCCTTGAACTATTTTCTAATGAATTCAAACACAACACTACTCTGCTAATAAGTAGTGAAACTGATTGTAGTGAAATAAGTCTTTTAAAAAATGAGAAACTGGAGTTTACCAAAAGTCTTCCTTTCTTAACAGATGACACAGTTTTTTTAGAAGAGATAAAGAAAATTATTGATTACTTTCAAACCTCATCAGAGGGATTCAAAATTGATAAGATAATTCTTACTAAAGGAATATCAAATGGTATAGCCCAAAATTTAAAACAAGAATTAGGTATTTCAACAATAATTATTGACCCACTTGCGTCTTTGACCTCAGAGGGAGGAAACTTAGCCACAATTAGCTCGGCATGGCGAGGGATAAAAAAGGGGAAATTAAGCATTGACCTATCCCCAATGAAGGAGATTAGAGCAAAAGAACTACGAAAAACTAATTATATAAAGACAGGAATTTTAGTCACTCTAATCTTTATTTTATTAAATGGTATTTTTCATTTGAATCTAATAAGTAGAGAACGGAAATTAGAAACCATAGATGGAATTATCTCAAAAAATCAATCTCTCCTGAGTGAAATAGTGGAGATTCAAGAAGAATTTCAATTATTTCAGGGTGCAAAGGAAGATAAAATAGAATACCTGGATTTACTCCTTGAATTGTCCAATATTTTACCTTCTAATGCATGGATAAAGAATGTTACCTTTGAAAAAGACCAATTAAAGGAATTAAGCGGAACGACATTGGGTTCGGCATCTGCATTATTACCTATTTTAGAGGCATCACCTTATCTGAAAAATGTAGAATTTACCGGCAGTATTGTTAAACACCGGCTTGAAAATCAGGAGCTCGAAGAATTCAGTCTTAAAGCAAATCTGGTAAGTGGTAAAGAATAAGGAGTTACCAATTTATGGCTTCACGAAATT
>JBFLYA010000336.1 GCA_040757115.1 bacterium
GATATGGAGATAAGATAATAGAAATAGATTGAAATTTATAGAAATAGGTAGAAATTGATTGTGGAAAACAACAAATTTCTATAAATTTCTATTAGTTTCTACTAATTTCAATTTTTTTAATAATATCTCCATAATCCCCGTATCTCCTTTTCTTACACTATTTCAACCTTTATGTTAGATTAAGACACCACCAAATTTTCAGCCATCAGCCTTGAACCTAATTACGGACACGGATTATGAATTTTCAGTGTTTCATCCGTGTCTATCTGTGGCTGAATAATTACAATTAGTGGAACAAAGAATGGATTTAATCGCTTACCGAAATAAAGAAATTGAAAAAAAAAGAACTGATGATTTAATGGCACTCATTCCAGGTGATTCCAGAAAGACTGCTCTGGATATTGGGGCATGGGATGGTTGGTTTTCCCTGTTGCTTGCTGAGAGATTCGAGCGAGTAACCGCACTTGATTTAGAAAAACCGTCTATTGCTCATCCAAAAATTCAATGTGTTAAAGGAGATGCGACTAATTTAGCTTTTGATAACGATGAATTTGATTTGGTATTTTGTGCAGAAGTTCTTGAACATATTCCATCTAATCATCTGCAAAAAGTTTGTTCCGAGTTAGAACGTGTTACGAAGAAATATATTCTTATTGGCGTTCCTTTCAAGCAAGATATCAGAGTAGGTCGAACAAAATGCCACACCTGTGGAAAAAGGAATCCTTCATATGGACATATTAATAGTTTTGATGAGCACAGATTAAAAAAATTGTTTCCTTTATGCGAGGTAAAGAAGATATCGTTTGTAGGACTAAACAATAAATGCACTAACTTATTGTCAATGTTGCTTCTGGACCTGGCAGGAAACCCATATGGCTCTTATCAAGATGATGAATGGTGTCTTCATTGTGGAGCCAGGCTAAAAAGGCCACTCCAAAGAAATATTTTGCAGAAAGTTTTAACAAGAATGGCAGTTTATATCCAAAATATACAACAATATTTCCACCGCCCACAGCCGAATTGGATTCATATCCTTTTTGAGAAGCGGAAGGTATAACAACCACATCAACACGTAAGTGTTTAGCGTGTTCTGAATGACGCTAATTTAAGGCGTAACTCTTTGGTAAATAATAGGATACCGCTGTAAAATATTCCACGAAGAGATTAATGCAAATATCAAAATGTCGTAAGCGTTCAGGTGGTGTAACAAAAGGAGATATGGAGATTAAGGGGATAAGGGGATATTATTTAAAAAATTGAAATTAGTAGAAACTGATAGAAATTTATGGAAACTTGTTGTTTTCCACCATCAATTTCTACCTATTTCTATAAATTTCAATCTATTTCTATTATCTTATCTCCATATCTCCCTTATCTCCTTATCCCCTTTCTTACACTTTTGATATATAGCCTGAACGGTTACAAAATGTCCAAAGCAAAATTACAAAGCAAAATGCAAAAATACTTGTAAGGGAACAAAAAAATCAAATATTAAAAATCAAAAATAAGAATAAAAGAATTCCTTAATTTTGATATTTGCTCTTTGATTTTTGATATGATATTTGATATGTCATTTTGCATTTTAATATTTAATTTTTAATTTTGTATTACAAAACTTATTGTATTTCAAATAGTTTTGTAATAACTCAATATTTTCCCTTCATGTTTTCTGACCACGCTAAACAGATACATCAACACAGTAGTCTGACCTAAATTTTCTGACTTACTGCTTTAAATCCATATTTGCTTGCTTCTATTGTTTTTTCAATATCTTGCGTTGTATGAGCAATAGAGACAAAACCTGCCTCAAACTGAGAGGGGGCTAAATAAATTCCTTGATTTAACATCTCTTTGAAAAATGTGGCATAAGCAATAATATCTGCTTTCTTAGCCGATTGGTAATCAACGACCTCCTCATCAGTGAAAAAGATACAAAATAAAGAGGCAATTTTAGTCACAAATGGTTTTATTCCACAATCTTTTGCCACATCTTGTAGCCCCTGGATTAACAGTGTTGTTTTTTTATCCAATTCTTCATAGATATCAGGAAGTATTTTAAGTGTTTGGATGCCGGCTTGCATAGCGATTGGATTACCGGATAAAGTTCCCGCCTGATAAACACCACCCAGAGGAGCAACCAGCTCCATAATTTCTCTTTTCCCACCATAAGCACCAACGGGAAATCCACCTCCAATGATTTTTCCCAGACAAGTTATATCTGGTTTTATTCCATAGAGTTGTTGAGCACCACCATAAGCAACCCTAAATCCAGTAATCACCTCATCAAAGATAAGTAAAATGCCATATTGTTGACTAATTTCTCGTAATCCCTGTAAAAATCCTTCTTTGGGTAGGATTAATCCCATATTTGCGGCAACGGGTTCGACGATTACGCAAGCGATTTGTTCCCCTTGTTTTTTTATCACCTCTTTGATGCTCTCAATATCATTGTAAGGTAAAGTAATCGTGTGATTAGCCAGGTCTTTGGGTATACCCAGACTATCCGGGATACCTAATGTTGTCGCCCCTGACCCCGCCTTAACTAACAAACTATCACTATGTCCATGGTAACAACCTTCAAATTTAACTATTTTATCTCGTTTTGTATAACCTCTGGCTAATCTAATGGCACTCATTACTGCCTCAGTGCCAGAATTGACCATTCGGATGAGTTCAATTGATGGTATTGCCTCGATTATCTTTTTGGCTAATTCGAGTTCTATTTCAGTTGACGCACCAAAGGTTGTCCCTTTATCGCAGGCGTGTTTTACTGCCTCAATGACTTGAGGATGGCAATGTCCTAAAATGAGCGGTCCCCAGGAACAGACATAGTCAATATATTCATTGCCATTGGCATCATAAATCTTTGACCCAAAACCGCGCTCAATGAATAGTGGGTTGAGACCAACAGCCTTAAAAGCCCTGACTGGACTATTCACACCACCAACAAGGTATTGATTTGCTTTTTTAAATAGCTCTTTTGATATGCCTAATTCCATTCGTAGGTAATTATACACTATGAAGTTAATGAGGTCAAGAGATTTTTTAAAGAAACTTACCCATATAGTGGTTATTAACTGGAAGTTTACATAGGATAATACCCATAAATAAGGCATGAGAATAATCGTTCCGTTAGGAACATAATATCGGTAGAAATAGATAGACAAATCAATACAGTTCCGTAGGAACGATATATTGGTAGAAAATTTATGGAAAGCCATTTACCAATATGTAACCGTTCAGGCTATATATCAAAAGTGTAAGAAAGGGGATAAGGAGATAAGAGTGATATGGAGATAAGATAATAGAAATAGATTGAAATTTATAGAAATAGGTAGAAATTGATTGTGGAAAA
>JBFLYA010000337.1 GCA_040757115.1 bacterium
CGCCCTTTTAACCCCAAAAAATCTCCCTTCTGGGTTGTCAAAGAATTTTTTTCTTCCCAAACTACCTTTCGCTCTCTCCTAATATAATTGTTATCAACCTTACCTATCCATTTGTTGAGAAAGCTCAATGATTAGAAGGTATCCCTCAATACTACCTTGTAGAATAACCAAATAAGCTTCTATGGCAGACAGTATAAAGGGGGACTGGGGGATTGCAATCCCCCAGCAGGGGCTTGAGGACAGCGTCCCCAAAATATTTATCCCTTTATTTCCAATTGCACAGGTGAAAAAACTTCTTTCTCCTTTTAAAAACAGAAGATTTCTGTACCAGGCAAAATTTACTTGACAACAAACTTTTGCACGAAAATATTTATAACTTTCTCAATAAACATATCGCTCCTATGGAGCTAATTTGATGTTGAGACGATAAAGCTATAAACATCTCGCCCTTACAGGACTGAATATATTTTATAAACTCCGTTAGGAGTGATATATTTGTAGACTATGATAATCCTTAAAGAATTCAGCTCCGTAGGAGCGAAATGTTTAACTGTGATTTTTGTGACAGAAAAATAAACAATCTTAATCTTTAACTTCTTTAATTTTAATATCTTAAATATTATTTGTGTTTATTCGTAGATTTATACATTAAATTTCCTGCAAAAGTTTGTTGACAACATTAAAATAGAATGTTATCATAAAATTCAGGCTAACGATGTCAAGGATAAAATTTTTCTGGACAATTCTTATGATGTTCTTTTTCCTTACAACTGTTATTACGGGTTTGATACAGGTAAATTTAGACTTACATCAATTCATTTATCACAAATATAGTGCTTATTTGACGATATTTTTTGTGCTTGGGCATACTTATTTTAATTGGCATAAATTATTAAAAAGGAAGGGATAAGATTGCTTTCCAGACGCAATTTCCTGAGTAAAATTGGACTTTTAGGTTTAGGTGTCCCATTTTTTAATAAATGGTTTGCACCGCCAGAGGCTACTTCCGCACCTAATCTGGATATTGCAGAACAATATCACCAGGAAAGTAGACATACATTATTCAATATACTTTTAGGTAGCGGGAGTAAGGAACATACCTCGCCTTTATTCAAAAAATACATAGTGGCAGAAAAGATTAAATTACCACAGGATTTTAAATATCGGGGAATATCGGTTGAAGAGGCGATTATTAGAAGGAGGTCGAGACGAAATTTTATTCAAAAACCGATTTCATTAAAAGAATTATCCTGCTTGCTTTATTATGCCAGTGGAATAACGCAAGGAAAAGGCTCACAGGGATTACGAGCCGCACCTTCTGCCGGGGCACTTTATCCCATAGAAATTTATCCTGTTATTCATCTGGTTGAAGGTATAAAACCTGGAATATACCATTATTCTATTGAAGACCACTTATTAGAATTGCTAAAACAGGGAGACTATCGTCAGAAACTTTCACAACACTGTTTAGGACAGGAGTTTGTTGGGAAATCTGCGGTAGCATTTATTATGACCGCTATATTTGCCAGGACAAAATCGAAATATCATCATCGTGCCTACCGTTATGCATTGATTGAAGCCGGACATATTGCTGAAAATCTCTATCTATCTGCCATCTCAATGGGATTAGGCATTTGTGCTGTAGGCGCCTTTTTCGACGACCCAATCAACCAGACACTTGAAATTGATGGGATAAAAGAATCAGCAATATATATTACAGTGGTAGGAAATCAAGTTATCAGTAACAGGATTTATCAGGATTTGTAAGATATAAAATAATCCTGCCAATCTGCGAGAAAAACCTTGCCTCCAAAATCACAAAACTATAGTTTCAATTAAAACCTCTTGCAATTCAGAATATTTTATGATATGATAATTATATTATGAAAATAGCAACTATTGTGGGTGCCAGACCCCAGTTTATCAAACTCAGTCCCCTTTCTCAAAAACTGAGAATGAATTGTAAAGAAATCTTGATTCATACCGGACAACATTACGATTACGAGATGTCAAAGGTGTTTTTTGATGAATTGGGAATACCTGCACCAGATTACCATCTTGAGGTTGGGTCTGAGAGTCATGGTGTTCAAACAGGGAAAATGCTGATTAAAATAGAGGAGGCACTGGTTAAAGAAAAACCAGATATGGTTTTAGTTTATGGGGATACTAATTCCACTTTAGCCGGGGCATTAGCCACTTCAAAGATAAATATCCCGATTGGACATGTAGAGGCGGGTTTGCGTTCTTTTGACAAAGGTATGCCAGAAGAAATAAATAGAGTAGTGACAGACCATTTGTCTTCTTTTTGCTTTGCCCCGACTAAAACTGCGGTTGATAATTTGAAAAAGGAAGGGATTGAAAATGGAGTTTATTTAACTGGTGATGTGATGTATGATGCGGCAATTAAAGGCATAGAAATCGCTAAGTCTAAATCACAGATATTTAACCAACTAAATTTAAAAGAAAAAGATTACCTGCTTGTTACCATTCATCGACAGGGAAATACGGATGTTTTAGAAAATCTTACTTCTCTTGTTGAAAGTCTGGTAGAACTGGATGAAAAGATTGTCTTTCCGATTCATCCGCGAACTAAAAAGGTGCTAAAAGAATATGGACTTTTAAGTAAATTAGAAAGCAGTCCTTATGTAATAATTATTTCACCCGTAGGATACCTTGATTTTCTTCTTTTAGAGTCTGGGGCGAAAAAGATTCTCACAGATTCAGGCGGGATTCAAAAAGAGGCATATTTCTTTAAAGTTCCGTGCATTACTTTAAGAGAGAATACTGAGTGGGTAGAGACCGTAGAAGATGGCTGGAATATTTTAGTTGGCACAAATAAAAACCAGATTAGCCAGGCAGTTCTTGAATTCAATCCACAGAATAAACAAAGGGATGTTTTTGGTGATGGGAAGGCAAGTGAAAAAATTGCAGAGATTTTTATTGATTTTAAAGGCAATTGTGTGATATAATTTGTAATTATTACTTTTCTATTGCAATATTTTATCTAATATATTATAATCGTTGATAGTTTATAGTTGATAGTTAAAGGACTATAGACTATAAACCATAAACGAGTTTTGCATTTTGCTCTTTGAAGGAAATTGATAAAAATAGAGGTTTTAAATACCCGCTTAAAAACTACAGTTTCCTAATTTTGCAGAACTCGTAACCGTTCAGGCTATATATCAAAAGTGTAAAAAAGGGGATAAGGAGATAAGAGTGATATGGAGATAAGATAATAGAAATAGATTGAAATTTATAGAAATAGGTAGAAATTGATTGTGGAAAACAACAAATTTCCATAAATTTCTATTAGTTTCTATT
>JBFLYA010000338.1 GCA_040757115.1 bacterium
GCATTTTGATATTTATATTTGATATTTAATATTTGATATTTGATATTTATTTGTTGTCTCCCTCAAATCCTATTTTGCAGAACCCTATACACTATTTTAACCTTTATGCTAGATTAAGACACCACCTAAAATTTCCCATTTTTCATTTCCTATTTTACATTTATTTTTCCTTTGCGTGTCTGCGATGAATTAGTCTAATCGCACAGGTCGAAAAATATCGTAACCGTTCACCGCACAGACAAAAGAGTTCGCATACGTGTCTGCGGTAAAGGACTACCTGCGTTTGTCTCTATCTTTTCAATAATTAAGGCTACTTTTTCCCTTAGATCAGGGATGTTATCTTTCACCGTATCCCAAATAGCATCAGTGTCTACACCAAGATAATCATGTATTAGTTTGTCTCTCATGCCAGCAATCTTTTTCCATGAGATATGAGGATATTTGTCTCTAAAGGTATCTGAAAAACGCTTTGTTGCTTCTCCTATTATTTCCAATTGTCTTATTATACTGTCCTGAATTTGGGTATCCTCAATAAAGATCTCATAATCAATACCCACGGTGTACTTTTCAATTTTTGCTATTGCATCCAAAATATGCCTCAAATATATGGTATCATCTTTTTTCATCATAAACTACCTTTAGCTCTTTCATTATTTTGTCTCTTAAGTAGGGACTTATTGATTTTTCTGTCAGCAAATCTACTTTGATACCTAACTCTTCAGACAACTCCATTTCTATTCCTACTAAATCAAGCAAACTCTTTCTCTTTGAAAATCTTACTAAAAGGTCTAAATCACTCTTTCTGGTAAAATGATCCCTTGCGTAAGAGCCAAATACCCCAAGAAATGTTACATCATATTTCTTACATGTTTGTTGTAATTTAGTTTCATCTATAATTGCTTTTCCCATTTGTTTATCTCCTAGTGCTCTGTCGCTATTCAAGTGATTGATTGGCCGTTGTCCCCCGCTGGCGGGGGTCTAATCCTTACCCACAAGTTGGGTAACAAGATGAAGTAAGCAAGGATAAACTATAAACGGGAGATTAGAGATTGCAGGAGAGCGGAGTGAGTGGCAAAATTCCAAATCACAAATTCCAAAATACAAATAAATTCCAATGACCAAAATTCAAAATTCCAAACAATATGATTTAGAAGAAAGAACTTATCAATTTGCTCAAGAGGTTGCTTTATTCTGTAAGAAACTACCTAAAACTATTACTAATATCGAATATGTAAAGCAAATAATTAGGGCTTCGGGTTCAGTTGGAGCAAACTATATTGAGGCAAATGAGTCTTTAGGCTCGAAAGATTTTAAGATGAGAATAAAGATTTGTCGTAAAGAATCAAAAGAATCTGCTTATTGGTTAAGATTAATAATTGGAACTAACGATGAAAAATTTAAACAAGAAGGAGAAAGGCTTTTCAAGGAGGCAATAGAATTGAAGAAAATTTTTTCTTCAATTATTGAAAAGTCTAAATGAATTTCCATCGTTGTAATATAAACTTTGGAATTTAGTGTTTGGAATTTGGAATTTATTTGGAATTTGGTGCTTGGAATTTGGAATTTCTATCTAATCTGTCCACTAAAAGATGTGGGTAATGATTAGGCCAAGGGAGGACATCAATTGAGTAGCGACAGAGCACTAGTCTCTTTTTTACCTTTTATCAAATGGTGGCTAACGGGATGCGGATGAGCGAAGTGCCCCTTTAGGGGCATTTTGGCTTCAGCCGTTCATCTGCTGATAGCCGAAGTGACGCTTCGCAACTTCCCTTTTTCAAAGATTCCCCTTGAGTTATATAAAGCTTCCGCCTTTCGCTCGTCCGCATCCCGATAACCAAAATGGAGCGAAGCGACATTCTGGTTATCGATTTGCGTGTTTATGAAATTGCTGAAGGCAATTTCGTAAACACGCTGTTAGACGCTCTTGGTTGCTTCCTTTTTAGTATCATTGACAAAATTAATCTTATTTAAGACAAACTCTTTTACCTTCTTAGCTATTTCAAGAGCTTCCTCAGCAGCTTCTATTCCTGGTTCAAGCCAGACATCAGGATAACGAACTTCTACTGCATAATCAGTTAAGTTATCCGCATCTTCCAACTCATCTTTGAAAGAGAATTCTACGGTAGCACATAATTCTAACAAGTCTGCTATCTTATGAGTCTTGGTAAAATAAATTTGATGGTATACTAAAAATGCCTTCAAATACTTCTCTACAGCCTGCTGACAATGAAAACATACCGTTTCTGTAACAGGGTCTTCAAAGGACAATTCTCTTTCTACGCTCAAAAGATCTTTATCTGCCTTCTTTATCCATTTATTAACCAAATCCTTAATAACTTCATCTCGATTCATAAATAACCTTCCCAAATTTGTTTGCAGGATAGATAATGGTGCCAATAATATCCTTGTAGGTTTCAAATTCTTCAGCAGTTTTTACAATCACATCCACTGGAATTTTCAAACCAGCCAGTATCTTTCTAACTTTACGACTCTGTATACGTGCTGGCACATTACTATCTTTAATAATCAACAAATCCAAATCACTATCTTCTGTGGGGGTTCCGTTAGCATAAGAACCAAAAAGAATTATTTTTTGAGGCTTGAAGTTTTCTGCAATTCTTGTTTTAATTTCATCTATTTGCTCTTGACTTACCATTAAACTCCCTCCTGCGTAAATTTTGCCAATGATATCCTGATAAATCTTCCTCCTTATCCCAGCGACCAATGGCGTCTAACGTTCCTGATGTAAAAAAAGTTTTGCAAAGCAAAATTTGGACGAAGTGAAACAAAGTCTTTTACATCATGTTATATGCTGTGCCGTGCCCTTTTATAATCATATTCAAAGTAAACTCTTATTCCTTTCTCAATAAAACCCCTTTCTCGCTTGGTCTAACTTGAGCTACTCCATCTAAGTGTTTGATATTCTCTAACCCTTTCTTTGTGGTCTCAACTCCTACAATATCTGTAAAATTGGAAACAAATAGGATATTACCATATTCTTTAATCCTCTCAATTGTTTGACTATCCTTGATTTTGGCTAAGATTCTAATCATTTTTCTAACACCTCCACTAACTTATGAATATTGAGCAATCCATACCCCTGTTCATTTCTTCTATATCCCAAGTCCTTGCAACTCTGTTTCATAGAGTTTATCACCCCTTCTTTATCTTGATACTTACTGAAAAGAGAAGCTAATGTGCCTGTTATTATTGGTGTGGAGATAGAAGTTCCCATAACCTTAAATTTGCCAATAGAAAGAGAACCCGGGGCTAGCAAATCCGGCTTTTCTTGAAATACAAACCCTCTAC
>JBFLYA010000339.1 GCA_040757115.1 bacterium
GGAAGGAGTTTCTTATGATACCTGGTGTATATCGCTAGAAGAAGCCGAAAGTTATCTACGCCAACTTGATCAATTTGTGGAAGAGATAGAATACGCTCGGCACGAGTTTCGCAGTCGGCTTGACCGTTACCAACGTGAGACAACCCCAGAGACACGGGTAGACCTTCAAAGTTCAATTGCGTATTTTGAGAAGCATATTCGTCCACTCGTCATTCAACAGCGAGTTCCAGAACGACATTTTGTAACCCCTGCCGATACACTTGAGTTTGGAATTGACGAAAGTGGAAGGGATATGAATTTCGTCAACTCTTTCATGGCCTTGACTACCTAAATAAGATATTTGTCCTCCGTGTCAAACTTTTAAGAGAAGCACCCGATTTACGTTTGACCCGCGAGATGACACGTTCTCAGGTCTATCGCTATGCTCTCCTATACTACTATTTGGCTCCGTACGAAGAACTCCGTGTAAAGTCGGTGCAATTTGCTTCGCCGGGTTCTATTAGTCTGGAAGGTTTGGGTGACGCTATTCGTGAGTTAAAAGACCTTTTTCACTATATCGTTACATTCCAATTCGTAAAAGATTTCGTTGATTTGTACGACCACTTCAAGTACGACAGACCAATTGAGCGGGCAGAGAAGCGAATGAAATTAAAGGAATTGGTCCGCCGTGAGCAATCTCAAGAACGCAGTTTTGCGATGCAAGAGTTGGGAGAGTACAAAGAGTTTCTTGAGAAGATGAATCAGATTGCCGACCTTACCATTGAACTCGACAAAAAAGGACTTGCTCGCGGTGTACTGGTTGAAGAAATAGCAATCAAGTCAATCTCTATGCTTCATCGGCTAGGATTTGATGAACAGAAAATCAGATTTGGTTTACGCCAACAGTAAGTATTATGTATGGTTGCCTTTTATGAGTATTACTTTTCCAAACAAAGACAGGGGCTAACCAAGAAAGAAGGCAAAGGGGGCAGGTCTCAACTTTTAACAAGGTTAACTTCTTTGATATATTTAACCGTAATAATCAAAAGTCAAAGAATGGGGGGGCAAATTTTCGATTTGACAAAATGGTGATAGTCTGGTATAATTTGATTAGAAGATGAGGGCGATTCTTCTTAATCAGTATATATGCAAAAGGGTGTAATTGGTAAATGTATACAGTACTTCGAACAAAAGAATTTGATGAGTGGCTTACCAAATTGCGCGATGCAAAAGGGAAAGCCCGAATACTGGCGCGTATCCGATCCGCAGAATTAGGAAATTTAGGTGATGTTGAGCCTGTAGGTGAAGATGTCAGTGAAATGCGAATTCACTATGGTCCTGGATATAGAGTGTACTTTAAAAAGAAAGGTACATTGCTGATTATTCTCCTATTAGGTGGCGATAAATCGTCTCAGACTCGAGACATTAAAAAGGCTAAAACTCTTGCCTCAATGCTCAAGGAGTAAAATGATGAAAACGTTAACAAAATTTGATGCAGCAGATTATCTCGATAACGAAGAAACCATTGCTGAGTATCTAACAGCTGCCATGGAAGATGAAAATCCTGATGTATTTTTGATGGCGATAGCCGATGTTGCAAAAGCGCGTGGTATAGCAGCAATCGCTAAAAGCACAGGGTTGGATCGGGAAAGTTTGTATAAAGCTCTTGCTCCTGGTGCAAAACCTCGATATGACACAATCATAAAAGTTTTGCACGGATTGGGTGTGAAAGTTACGGTGATGGCTTAACTTTCAGGTTGGGCTAACCAGTCGTTGCAGTGGACGGCGGGGGCTAACTGCTTTTCAAAAGTTTGTGGTTTATTAAACTTTTGTCTTGCTTACAAAGTTTAGTAGCAATCCTCCCCGCCGCCGCTGAACTCAATCGTTAGGTGGCAAAAATTAAGTTAATATAAAAGGGGAACAATCTATGGCTGTTCATATTCATCCTCATGCTCAAGAGAGGATGAAAGAACGAGGAGCTACTGAAAATGAAGTAAAGTTCACAGTGGAGCATGGAGAAAGATTTCCAGCTAAGTATAATCGTACAGGATTTCGCCATAACTTTACTTTTAACAATATTTGGTGTGGAAGATATTATAAAAACAAACAGTTAGAAGCTTACGCTGTTCAAGAAGAGACTGACTGGAGAGTCATAACTATAATCACTCGTTATTTTTAAAATTAGAAGGAGTAAATACCATGAGATTCACTTATGATCCTCGCTATAATGTTGCTTACATTCGCTTTCACAAAAGAGATACTGAAGTGGAAACAATACGAGTAAGTGATGAATTAAATGTAGATATAGCACCAGATGGAACTATTTATGGGCTTGAACTCTTAAATGCAAACGAGCAATTGAATCGTGAGGATAGAGGTAAACTTTTGGTCATTAACGAAGCAACTGGGGAAGAAAAGGAACTCCTTTTAGCTGTTAGCAGGTAGAATTGGAGAATTGTGTCCAGACCTTGATTATGGAATAGACAATAATTCGGCAAGGGAAGATGGGGATTAATACTCAATTTTGCATATTAGTCCCTGACAAAATATAATGATATACATTAACTTTTTTCTGTTTGATAAAGTAAAAACTTTATGATATTATTCATAATAGCCGTTCAGATAATAACTGGTTAGACTAAAAGAGATTAAACCACGAAGGGCAGGGAGAACACGAAGTGAAATTTGATGAAATATCTAATGAAGTTAGCAAATATTAAAGTTGGCTTGTTGATAAATTTCAAGGTAGAAAGGTTGAAAGAAAGCATAAAAAGATTTGTCTTGTCCAATCTTCGTGACCTTCGTGCTCTTCGTGGTAAAAAAACAGTCTAACCACTCGCTACACCTAACCCTCGCTTCGCTCGGGCAGGTGAGCTTTGGCGTTAGGCAAAGGCAAGCAAAACAGTAAGGGAAAAGTCAATCAACAAAAAAGTACTGAGGGGAAGAGGGAAGACATTTCCTAGTGTCGTGTTGAACAAATAACGCACAGAATTTGATTCTGGTAACTGGTGATTGGTAACTAGTAATTAAATACCGTTCGGCTGAGCTCAGGACGAAACTATTTAACCAATTACCAGTTACCAATTATCCGTTTGCAGGTTACGAAACCTGATGATGCCCCGTGCAAAACTTACTCAACACGACACTAGTGCTCTGTCGCCATTCAAGTGATTGATTGGCCGTTATCCCCCGCTGGCGGGGGTAGGGGGTGGATTCTTCTATGTCAGATTTCATATTCCACCCCCTTAATCCCCCGCCAGCGGGGGACATCAATTGAGTAGCGACAAAGCACTAGTATATCGTTCTCTAAATACATATAATA
>JBFLYA010000340.1 GCA_040757115.1 bacterium
GCCTGGTTCAGTAACTCTTGCCTCAATAACTGCTATGGTAAGAAACAATGAAACTAAAAGATGGTTTGAAGAGGGTAAGATAGAACTCAAATTGGCAGCATAAAATCTAACCGCACAGGTCGAAATTATTTTATGTCGGTTGTAGCAGTAAAAGAAGTAAGCAGAGAATACAAACTTGGTAAGACCAGTGTAAGAGCACTTCAGAAAGTAAGTTTAGAGGTTGAAAAAGGAGAGTTTGTCTCCATTTGTGGCCCTTCAGGAAGTGGAAAGACCACTCTTCTTAATATCATTGGATGTCTGGATAAACCTACTGAAGGCACCGTTGCGATTATAGATCAATCAGTAGAAGGTCTTTCTGATGCCCAACTCTCTGAATTGCGCAATAGAAGGATTGGTTTCATCTTTCAGACATTTAATCTTATACCAGTACTTACTGCTTACGAAAATGTAGAATATCCTCTCTGGATTCTTGGAAAAGGAAACAAAGAAAGACGCAAGATGGTCTTGAAAATGCTTGAAGAAGTAGGTTTGCTTGAGCACAAAAATCATAAACCCGATGAACTATCCGGGGGACAAAGGCAAAGAGTAGCTGTAGCCAGAGCATTGGTAACTATGCCCAGCTTGGTTTTGGCAGATGAACCAACAGCAAATCTGGATTCAGAAACAGGAGAAGCAATTTTAGAATTAATGTGGAAGATAAACAGGGAATTTTCTACTACTTTCATCTTTTCCACCCACGACCCCAAGATTATGAATTACGCTCGGGAAATATACCGCCTCAGAGATGGCAGGTTTATAAAAGGAGAAGCAGAGGATAAATAAATGAGAAGTGGATTTTTTATCTTAGCCCTCCGAAATATCTTCAGAAACAAAAGACGAACAACTATTACCTTTTTAGCTATAATTTCAGGGATGGTAGGGCTCATTGTCTTCGGTGGATTTGTAGAATATTCCTTCTGGGGATTAAGAGAATCAACCATTCGGTCCCAACTAGGCCATATTCAGGTTTATAAAAAGGGCTATTCAGAAAAAGGAGTTGCTAATCCTTCTGAATATTTGATTGATGATTTTCAGAAGTTAGAAGAGCTTTTCTATAAGATTCCTTATGTGGAATTAGTTACTGCCCGTCTCTCCTTTTCCGGACTTATAAGTACAGGTGAAAATACTCTTATCTGTAAAGGTGAGGGGGGCATACCTGAAAAAGAGGCCCGCCTGGCCAGTTTTGAGGAACTAATTGAAGGAGAAGGACTATTTGAAGAAGGAAGAGAGGAGGGTGTGATCGGATGCGAAATGCAAAAATCCTTCGGGGCAAAGATAGGAGATTATCTTACCATTCTTACTACTACACCTTTAGGGATGATGAATGCGGTCGATATCAAGCTGGTAGGAATAGCCAGAAGTGGGGCTAAAGATTATGACTCAGTATTTTTAAAACTTCCTCTGAAAATAGTTCAACGACTCCTTCTCACTACTGAAGTGGAAAAGATAGTTATACTTCTGGATAAAACAGAACATACCGAAGAGGTTTCACAGAAACTCAGTCTTCTTTTTAAGGAAAAAGAATTAGATCTGGAACTCAAAACGTGGGATGAACTGGCTCCCTTTTATCATGCTGTAGTCAGGTTATACAATGGAATGTTCGGAGTAGTAAAGGTTATTATTGCTATTATCGTCCTATTTAGCATAGCAAATACTATGACTATGTCTGTTTTTGAACGGGTAAAAGAGATAGGAACACTGAGAGCGATTGGCACAAAGAAAAGAGGTATCCTGAAGCTTTTCCTCTGGGAGGGATTTTTAATTGGAGTGATAGGTGCAGTGCTGGGAACGATAACAGGAGTTTTAGTAGCCCAGGTGATAAATCTATGGGGAGGGATTTATATCCCCCCACCGCCAGCTATGACGAGGGGATATAATGCCCTCATCCTCATTGTCCCGGTGGTGTTGTGGTACTCTTTCCTGTCCACGGTAGTGATTTCTACCATCTCCACATTTTACCCGGCCATGCGGGCTACAAGATTGAGTATAGTAGAATCTTTAGGGCATAATTAAAAAGAGGTAGAATGATACGGAAAGCTATTTTTTTGTTTTTATTTTTAACATTAATATCCGCTGATACATTTGCTCCTACTCCTGCTAAAATTCTGGAGATGATTGATCAAATAAGAGCTCCCGGGGATACTTTTGTCTTTGACTTGAAGATTACTTATAAAAAAGAGAAGGAAAAAGATATTATTCAAGAATTTACTGTTCGGGTAAAAGATGCGGATAAAAGCCTGGTAAAATTTACCTATCCTCCAGAGAATAAAGGCCGCCTTCTTCTGATGGTTGGCAATAATATGTGGATATATGTTCCTGGTACACGGGGACCTATTAGAATCTCCCCCCAACAGCGTTTACTGGGGCAAATTTCTAATGGTGATGTGGCAAGAGTGGTCTACTCTCTAGACTATAATGCAAAATTATTGGAAGAAGAAATAGATAAAATGAGATGCATAAAACTTGAGCTATCCAGCAAAAGCGAACAGGCATCTTATAGTAAGATTTTTCTCTGGACTGATACGGAAAGTTTTAAACCAATAAAGGCCGAATTTTATAGTATCTCAGATAGACTTTTAAAGACTGCTTTTTATAAAGGATATGCGAAAGTTTTAGGAAAAGAAAGACCATTAGTCTTAGAGATTTACGATGAACTGCGTAAAGGTGAATATTCGATAATGGAATATAGTAATATGAAAGTAGCTGATACACCTAACACTTTCTTTCAAAAGACTTATTTGAAACATATCCGATAAAAGGTAATCTTATGAGAAGAATAATACTGAGTGCTATATTAGTTTTGGTTTTATCTTCGTTTCAGGTAAATGCCTCTATATTTGATGAAAACTTCAGGCTTGAATATCGAGGGGAACTTGTTAATCAGACAACTTATTATCAACTAAAGGGTGATATTCTTTTAAATCCTGACTCTAATCTTACTTCGTTTCCAAAGTGGCAAAATAAACTTTATAAGGACTCTTTTATTAGTCTTACATATAAAGAATGGCTTAAACTGGCGGTAAAATCTCGACCTGCATGGACTGTTAACGATGGAGGTAACAATAGTCTCAAGAATTATATAGATGATGCCTATGTTGACATAAAGTTTAGAAGGACATTTTTTCTTACTATTGAGGGTCGGACCTATTAACCTCTGTAAAATCAAGGGACTATAATATTAAGAGGGTAGATTTTGGGGGTGTTTAGGAGGTGAGGTAGATATATATAACACATTATAAACATTGAGGTTAGGTTTCAA
>JBFLYA010000341.1 GCA_040757115.1 bacterium
AAATTTTCTACCAATATATCGTTCCTACGGAACTGATTGATTTATCTATCTATTCCTACCGATATTATGTTCCTAACGGAACGATTATTCTCATGCCTTATTTATGGGTATTATCCTATGTAAACTTCCAGTTAATAACCGCTATAATTGGTTATTTGGATGCATTATTTCCCTCCCCAATTTAAAACTTACTTCTGTTGTCTTTATCGGCTTAATCAATCATAAACTTTAACCACTTTAGAAGGGACAACTATATAACACCTCCTCCTCTTGATGTCAACTAAGCAGATTATCTCTTTTTTATAGCTTTGGCATCTTTTATCACCCAAAACTCACCCCCAACCCGCACCATAACTAAAAACCATTTGCAACGCTCTCAAAATCAAAAACCTGTTCCCTGATTTTCATCAGGGCAGGCTCTGACAGGTTTAAGGAAGATTCAGCCTCTGAATTCAAAACCTCTTTATCAAAGATACCCTATGTGTAGAATCAAGATTACCAAAGGAGAGGTAGGCATAGTCAAACTGAAAATTTCCGATTTGCAAACCACAACCAACCGTAAGCTTGCCAGAATCATCTCCTTCTCTATAACCTGCCCTGATTGCTACTAACTTATTTTGATCAATAGGGTAGGTGTATTCGGTGCCAAGCCTGATGTTTATATCAGCATCATTAGGGCTGTTTAAATCACCTGCTACAATAAGCCTTTCTTCAAAAAGCCTGTAAGCACAGCCTATCTTGATATTAAACGGTAGAGGGTCTTTTTCTTTCTTAAACTTGAGTGAGGTGCCTAAATTCTGAAGTGAGACACCAATGCTTAGACCCTTAACAGAAGAAGGATGATACAGACCACCAAGATCCAATGCCCAGGCAGATGCAGATTCATTCTTTATCTTTGTGCTTATGAGTTTGAGATTAGCACCTACATTTGCTTTTGTGTTTACCTTCCTGGCACCGGATAAAATTATGGCCATATCAGATGCATTAAAGTTGCCTGAATAGGTATTTTCATCCTTCCACTCTTCTATATTCTTAACTTGAAGCATGGTTATACCTGCACCAAGTACCATATTTCCTGCTGGTCTAGCAAAAGTGAGATGTTGAGTGGCAATATCCTGAAACCAGCGGCCATACATTCCTCCAAACTGGGGGGCATTAATCATCGCCAGGCCGGCTGGATTCCAGCAGGAAGCATAAGGGTCATCAGCCACCGCTACATACGCTTCTCCCATTGCCAATGCTCTGGCACCCTGGCCTATTTTTAAAAATGCTGCCCCTGACTCCCCTTTTCCTCTCCCATAAACAGAGGATGCCATTGTCAAAATCAATAGAACTAAAAATATTCTTTGCATCTTTTCATACCTCCCTTCTTATTTGATAATAGCCATCTTGCTACACTTATGATAGCCACTACCTTCAATGATGTAGACATAGACTTCTGATGCCACTACAGTACCTCCACTATTCTTTCCATCCCATTCTACATAATTCCATACACCTCTTGTTGCCGTATCAGTAAATTCTCTTATTAGCTCACCTGCAATATTATATATCTTAATATTTACTGTTGTTTCTCCTGTACCTGGAATTTGATACTTGATGATGGTTCCTCTGGTTGTTATACCATGACTATTGATTGGTATGCCACTGGCAGGATTAAAGGGATTGGGGTAGTTATAAGTAGTAATGCCCGTAGTGGGTGCTGTGTTTATAACATTAAAGCCATATTCGACCAGTTCAAGCTCGTCGTCTACCACCAGTCCAACTCCGGGACAATAGACCTTTTCACCTACCGCATTTGGCTCAAGTGGAGTTGTCTCACGCACCTTCACACAGGCATTAAATATACCTGCTTCAGTAGTTACTGTCAGTGCCATCTCCACATTCTCTCCACGATCCATAGCAACGCCTTCTGCTATTTCCTGGTAGTATCTCGAGCCCAGAAGGAAGATACCGGGCATCATAACACCAGGTTTGGCACCAGACACGCCTGCACGCCATGAGCCTTCGTGACTCACGATTTCTCCATTCTCGTATTTATCAACATTCTCGCCAAAGTAGTAAACGCTGTTGGTCCTTTTGCAGATGGCGTAGAAATTCCTTGAAACCTCAGTTAACTCGTCGTTCTTCCATTCTCTGTCCTCGACGATTCCTGTTTTTACCACGCCAATATTGGGAAGTGATATGTTTTCGGTTTCGTAAAGAACGGTGCTTACAACTTTGAACTTATCGTTATTTTCTTCCCCCTTTAAAACTAATTGATAGCCTGGTTCGAGAATGAAGTAGGGGTTTCTTCCTACTGGCATAAATTTGCAGTCCTCCAATCGAAAATCTGTGGTAAACTTAGGCTCCTGGGCCTGGACTATGGCGATGTTAGCAGAGCTACCAGGCCAGATAAATGTTACACTTATGGCCATAGAAAATCCTGCTATAGCCAATGCCCTCATGACAGAATTAGTTTTTGATTTCATCATACTTACCTCCTTAACTTTAGTTAAAAATTTCACCTTCACCCTTTAACGGGTTAGGCTTGCATTATTTATATTAAACAGTGTTTGGCATCAAAATTTAAAAGAAACTTCACCCCCTTTCTTGCCAAATTAACACTGGTATTTTTGCTTGCTTTTTGAGCAACAATTTCACTGGTAAGGTACTATAGCACTTATTAATCGAAATTTGACATAGATATGGCTATGAAATTCCAAATTCCATTTAGTGAATTAGTGAATTAAGCGAATTAGCGAATTAGTAAAATCTAATCTCTAATTCACTAATCTCTAATTCGCTTTTTGGTATGTGGAATTTGGTGCTTATTTGAGATTTGGTGCTTGGGATTTGGGATTTTTTCCTTATCCACTCTGAGTAAAATTTTGACTAATAACTGCTATATGATAGTAGTCTACCATAGTCAAGTTAACGAGAAGATTATCGCAAGATTACTTTTTGGTAATGTTTGAAGATGGGTAACTATTCACCACGAAGAGCACGAAGGACACGAAGAAAAATTATTTCAGGAATGGATTTTATGGAATTTGATGAATTATCTAAGAAAATAATTGGGTTAGCAATTGAAGTTCATCGGGTCCATGAAGCCCAGTTGCTAACCTATATGAGATTAGCAAATATAAAGATAGATTTATTAATGAACTTTAATGAGAAGAGATTGAAAGATGGGATTAGGAGATTTGTTTTATAATTCTTCGTGCTCTTCCGGGGTACCCACTTGTGGGTCGTTCGTGGTTTTAAAAGATGTGAGGAAGGTTAATCTAACCGCACAGGTGGAAAA
>JBFLYA010000342.1 GCA_040757115.1 bacterium
GTGGAAAACAACAAATTTCCATAAATTTCTATTAGTTTCTATTAATTTCAATTTTTTTAATAATATCTCCCTATCTCCTTAATCTCCACATCTCCTTTTGTTACACCACCTGAACGCTTACAATCTTTTAATACTTACTTTTGACTAACTGTTTTTAAGCCTTTTTAAACACCGAAAAACGCGAAAAAAATATTTTCCTCTCTGTTCCTCTGCGTCTCTGCGGTAAATTACCACCTGAACGGTTACCATTTTCTAACCGCAAGATTTCAAACAAAAGTGAACCGTCCCCAAAAATACCATTTCACCAAGAATTCATTTATCACAACTTTACCTCCACCGTAACTGTCCTTCCAGGTGACTTGTAGAATTGATAATACTTTCTATCAAAGAGATTATCGCAAGCTAAAGATAACCTCATATTTTCCTTGAAGGTATATCCGAGCTTCATATCTACCGTATTCACCTTATCATACGCTCCATAGACACCCTTTATCACATCGCTATTATCCGAATAGCCATACATCTTATCTACAAAATGCCAGTTGCAAGAAAGGGCTAAGGCATTTTTATGGAAGGAAAGTCCAAAGTTAGCCATCTTCTCTGGTACAAACTCAAAATCCTTGCCAACCGTTTTCGGGTCGGCAAAATTTGATGTAATTTCCGTATTCTGCAGGGTATAATTGGCAAAGGCATCCCAGCTATCTGCAATCTTCATCTTACCCTCTATTTCAAACCCGGCTATCTTGCCACAACCTGCATTTTCTCTAACTGAATAGGTGCCGGTAAGCCATCTGCTGTAGATAAGGTCATCTATCTTACTCTGGAAATATGTGGCAGAAAGGGTTATTTTACCTACCTGCTGGTCAATACCGACTTCCCATGATTGTGTGGTTTCGCAAGAAAGTTCGGGATTACCTGCAAAGGTTCTACCGCTTTGAAATGACTGGGTGCGATATAATTCGTAGGTTGTTGGTGGTCTGAATGCCTTGCCCCAGGAGGCACGGAGACCATCCAATTTGTACAGCCCTTTTTCAAATTGCGGCTTGTAGAGAATACCAATCTTAGGAGAAAAAGAGGAATCATCTTTATCCGCATATTTTGTTGATTTTGTGCCATCAAGTAAAGAGGCATCGTATCTTTTCCAGGTATCGTATCTTGCACCCGGGAACAGTTTCAGGGTATCCATCAGTTGAACTTCACCTTGAGTGTAAAGGGAAATAGTCTTTGCCTTGCCACCTGCCTCATAACTCGCATCACCTATGGTTGATGTCTCATCCTTCCAGTTGCTAATCCTCCAATCACGGGCTTTTGCAGAATCGTTTCGGTAACTCAAGCCTGCGGTGATAAGATTGGTTTCTCTGAAGGGAATATCCACCTGCACCTCACCAAAAAATGTATTGCGTGGAGAGGTTTTGCTCAATTTGCCACGACCTCCATAGTAAGTTGCCCCGGTTTCTGGCGATACATAGAAATTATTTGAATCAACGAGATTAAGCCTCCCTTTTAAGGCAATCTCGGAAAGATTGGTATCATAACCCAAACTATAGATATTATTTTCCGATTCTCCCCAGGTGCTTAAGAAATCCTTTGGGGAGACAGTCATCGTGCCTTCACCTGGTAACTCAACTGTCTTGTTATCAACCGGTATTCCATTTCCATCTACAAGGTTACTTTGTGGGTCACTATACCCATATTCCCACCTATTTCCATTGAACGAAAAGGAAAGATTGGATATGGGGTTCAGATAATAGGAGACTTTGCAACCATATTGGTTTTGGTCCCAATAGTTCTTCCCTTTATCCCCAATCAAGTAGGTTGATTTACCCTGCCTATCCATTGTTTTTTTCCAACCTGTAACCTTAGTTGTTGAAGTGCCCGGGGTTACGGATTTAGTCACTAAATCTGTCCTATCGCCCTCGCTTGTTTTCTTCTCAAGGTTGATGGAAAAAGATATTTTGCCCAGATTATTTCCATAGTTTAGTATGTGGCAATAGGTGTTGAATGCAGAGACCGAGCTTTTGACCTCAAACGCCTCTTTTTGCGGTGATTTGGTGATAATATTTATCACCCCTCCCATCGCCTCTCCGCCGTAAAGGCTTGAAAAGGGGCCCTTTGCCACCTCTATTCTTTCAACATTCCCAATCGGTAAGTCATGCAGATATGTCCCACCCACATAGCTATCATTTAGTGGTATGCCATCAAGCAACACCAGTGTTCTCTGACCACCGCTAAACCCACGCAGTGTCACTCTACTCATCGTATCTGCAAATTTCTTTCGACCCTGTGTCACCCCTACCTCATATTTCAATGCCTCATCCACAAATGTTACCCTTGCCTTTTTTTCCATCTCTTCTTCTGTTACCACCGAAGCACTCACCGGTACATCACCAATTCCTTTTTCTACTTTTGTTGCCGTTACCACTACATCCTCTAATTCAATTACTGTCGTTTTTGTCCCCTGTTGTTGAGCAAAAGCTGTTCCTGCCAGACACAAACTCATTCCTAATCCCATCCAAAAACCTTTTTTCATTTAACAATACCTCCTTGTGTTACGATTTTAAAAATTATAACACAAAATAAGAAATCTGTCAAGTAAAAAATTACGAAAAGAGTAATTATAGCACTTATTAATCGAAATTTGACATAGATATGGCTATGAAATTCCAAATCACAAATTCCAAATTCCATTTAGTGAATTAGTGAATTAAGCGAATTAGCGAATTAGTAAAATCTAATCTCTAATTCGCTTTTTGGTATGTGGAATTTGGTGCTTGGGATTTGGGATTTTTTACTTATCCACTCTGAGTAAAATTTTGACTAATAACTGCTATATTTTTAGTGTTGATACCTGATAGTTAAACGGTTACCAAAAACAAAAAACCCAACCTTCGTCAAGAAAGTTGGGTATAGATTTTACCTCTTTTTTCCCCTTCCACGAAGGTACTTTTCAAAACAGGTAGTCGACCGGACTCACTTTCAGAAGTCAGAAATCAGATTTTAAAGGTATGAGATTAACATCTGTTTTCTGTTTTCTTATTTATTACCGTTGCGGGACAGTGCCTTGAATCTCACAAGGACTTCCTCTACCTGATTGATTTTAAATAATTATATCATATCTTAAGTTAAAAAGTCAAGAGAAATTTTTCGACCTGTGCGGTTGGGAATTATCAATAATGATGGGATAAGAAGTTAAAGAAAAGCGTTAATTTTGCCGATATAAATGGTAGCAACAATAAAAAAAGGAGGGCTACCAAATGGGAAATTATAAG
>JBFLYA010000343.1 GCA_040757115.1 bacterium
GTTTTCCACAATCAATTTCTACCTATTTCTATAAATTTCAATCTATTTCTATTATCTTATCTCCATATCACTCTTATCTCCTTATCCCCTTTCTTACACTTTTGATATATAGCCTGAACGGTTACCCTTTTTCTCGTTCAACAAAAGGTCGTGATATTTAAATCTGCTACTTTGCTGATTTGGTCAAATAAGATAGTCTGTTCTTGTTTTGTTTTCATATTCCTTAGTTTAAATGTAGAATTTGCCTTTTCATCCTCACCGACGATTACAGCAAAAGGTATTTTTGAGAGGTCAGCATATTCAAGGTTGCGACTGACCTTCCGCTCCATCACATCTATTTCTACCCTTAATTTTAATTGGCGTAATTTCTGAGCGATTTCTATGGCATAATCATTTACCCTGCCGCCAATAGGAATAATAAAAATTTGAGGTCTTCTGGCGTCTTTAGAGAGTTTATTTTCTTTTTCCAGGGCTAATTTTACCCGCTCTACGCCGTAGGCAAATCCAATTGATGGAATATCTTTTTGTCCGCCCAATGTTCCAATTAATTCGTCATACCTACCACCACCACATATTTGATTTTCCGCACCGAGTGCATCACAATATACCTCAAAAATCATCCCGGTGTAATATTGTAGCCCTCTGCCAAAACCCAGATCAATCGTTATTTTGTTCCAGTTTAAATCTTTGAAATACTCAAGATTCTTAATAATGTTTTTTAATTCCTCTAAAGGTTTTGGATTAAGTTCATATTCAGTCACTAATGTTTCTATTCGAGTAAAAATGTTTTCTGGTTTGCCTTTAATCTGCCTTAATTCTTGAATGAACTCTAATGCTTTATCTGTTTGTTTCTTCTGGCTTTTTATTTTTAATTCCTTAAGAATTTCATCAAATCCTTTACCTTTACTGAGTTCTTCCATTGCCTCGATAAGAAATGTTTTTATTTTCACATTTAGTTTTAACTTCTCCAATAATTCGGAGAGAAAGCCAATGTGTCCAATGACGAGACGGTAATTTTCAAGCCCAAGGAGTTGTAATCCCAGAGAAGCGATAGCGATAACCTCTGTATCTGAAATTGGAGTTTTACTTCCAATTAATTCTATGCCGGCATGAGTAAATTGGCGGTATCTACCCAACTGTGGAGTATCGTATCTAAAAGCAGGACCGATATAGTAAAGTTTCACTGGTAATGGATTATTTTGTAAGTTATTAATAAAGGCTCGAACAACTGAAGCAGTTATTTCAGGTCGCAGACAAACACTTCGATTGCCGTAGTCTTTAAAGGTGTACATCTTGGAGATAATCTCCTGTCCCGACTTTTTTAGATGTAGGTCTGTATATTCTACAATTGGGACCTCAATACAACTATAACCAAAGGATTCAAAAAAGGCCTTAATTTTATTTCGAATTTCCTCGTATTGATAATATTCTTCATAGCATAAATCAAATGTTCCCCTTACTCGTTGAACCGCAGATTCTTTAGCCATATTTTTCTTCTCCACGCATAATCCTGATAAATCTATCAATGATGTTAATTGTCTCTAAATCCTGGGTATAAGAGTAAATTGCAGATTTCCCATCACCTATTTTCTCTACAACCTTTAATTTCACTAATTTTTCTAAATCATTTTCCACTTCCGATAAATTTTTATTTATCCAGCGGGCTAAATTTTTTGCTGTATCCATAGCAAATTGATTTTCATAAAAAAAATTAATTAACTCAGTTCTAATTGGAGATTTTGTAACTTCTTCAAGAAATTCGCTTACCGAAGGTATCATAACTTCACTCCTCTAATTGGTAACTGGTAATTGGTTAAATGGCTTCGTCATAAGCTAAATCGGACGGTATTTAATTACCAGTTACCAGAATCAAATTCCGTGCGTTATTTGTTCACCACGACACTAGCGGTAGTTAGTGGACAATAGTCCGTTTCACTAACTACTGTTCATTTTCCCTTAATATTTTACCATAGCTGAAATTATATGGGTATTGCCCAGGTCATATTTGGCAAAGGCATAGTCTATTTGCCAATCTACACCTTTATAACCTAATCCGGTGGCTATATCACTGCCATAAAATCCTAATCTCCAGGCTATTTTCTGATTAAATATTGCCTCTGTTCCTAACTGGAATTTGAATGAATCTCCTTTCTCATCGGCTATTCCTGTTGTAATGAGAATGTTATCAATTTTTGTTTTCCAGAGGTTTAAGTTTTTATTTAGATTAGTTGCTATGCCAAATTTGAATCCAAAACCAGGGTCGTTAATATTACTTGCTAAAATATTTCTCAGCATAACACCTATCCTGACATTTTGTAGTTGTTTTGTGCCATATTTAGGTTTCATTAATATCCCTAAGTCTATGGCATAGCCCCGATGTTTATCCTTGGCATCTTCTGCCTTTAAAAATTTAAGATTACCGCCTGTGGATAAAGAAAAGGGAAGATTTTTCTTCAAGGTTAGCCTTTTTCCATAAGATAATCCGACCGTAGTTTCTGTTATATCAGTTTTTTTAGTTTCACCGGATATTTTATCTACAACATCTTCGGCTAAATAAATCAGTCCTATGTTACCTTCCAAAAGATAAACATTAGGCTGAGTAATACAAAAAGAATCCATACTTGCTTTACTGACACCATATAAACTGGCATGACTGAAACTCATTCCTGTTATTTCACCAAGTTCAACTAAGCCAGCCGGATTCCAATAAATAGTTTCTATATCATCACATACAGCCACAACAGACTTACCCATCCCAAGATTTCTTGCCCCAATGCCTACATCTTTAAACCCCGCATAACTATTACTTCCTCCAAAAATTACCGCACTAAGAATAACTAAAAGGTAAAATTCTTTTTTTAACATTTCTTACAACCCCCTTTATTGTAATTATTTACCCCGCTGAAGTGAGCCTGTAGGTTCAAGAAGCAAAGGAATTTATTTTCTACCTTGCTTCTTGAATCCTGTTGACAACTATTGCTTGTTGTTTCACTTCAGATGTTAGAGAACAGAAGTCAGATTTTATAGTACGTGTTTAGCGTGTTCCAAATTGCATTGATTTGAGATGTATCTCTTTGTTAAACAAAAGGAGTTTAATGCAAATATCAAAATGTAAAAATCAAAATTACAAAGCAAAATGCAAAAATACTTGTAAGGCAATAAAAAAAATCAAATATTAAAAATCAAAAATAAGAATAAAAGAATTCCTTAAT
>JBFLYA010000344.1 GCA_040757115.1 bacterium
CAAATCCTATTTTGCAGAACCCTACTGATGCAGGCAGTATCACGGATACTGCACCCTGTTCATTTTTGGCTATCCTTCATCACCCCCTTTTTCATCATTTTCCGCCTCATCCAATCACCCTGCCTATGCTCCATCCTCTGCATAATAAACTTAAAGAATCTCTTTTGCTCCTCAGGTGTAAGCTCACTTTTAACCTCGCAGAGGTGTTTAACAAGTTTTGACTGGATTTTTCCTTCCAGTGCCTGGATGTTTTTCAACTTCTCATCAATCTCTTTTTGATTCACACGAGGTTCAAGAAGAAGGCGAATTAGTTCCTTTCCCTTCCTCTTCAATTCATTTCTTATAGGTTTCATCTCAGACATCATTGTTCTTCTTAGCGCCTCTATTCTAACTGATTTCTCTTTAGATAGACCAAATCTTTCCTTGTAGAATGGACAGAATTTATCCTTAAATGGGGGTGGTGGGGGAGGTTGCCAGTGATGCCTCACCATCATCCCCAGAAAACCTAAATTAAGTGCAACTGATAGTACAAAGGCTAAGATAAATAATTTTCCTCTCATTATCCTTCCTCCTCTGCAAAGATTATATTGCCTGCTGACCATTCAGGAAAATCAGCAAAGCTATCGAGATAGATGGAACTTGTGAACTCATTATCCAGCTGTCTAAGATAGCCATTTTTTGAATAAAAGGTTTGCCCCAGAAAGATACCTATAAGAATACCTGCGGTAGCAGTGGCGATGATAGGAGCGGGTTTCAATATCAATTCCTGCCACCAGGACAGATATTCTTTGCTCACGGTTGCCGCGGTCAGGATTTTTTGAATGAGATAAACAGGTGGTTCAACAGGTTTGAGTTTGAGTAGAATATCCCAGCTCGCGGATAGATCCTCCAGTTCCTTTGAACAAGTCGGACAATCTAATAAATGCCCCTTAATCTCTTTTTTTTCCTTACTTTTAATTTCACCGTCTAAAAAAGCGGATAGCCTTCTTTGCACCTTTTTGCATCTCATCGTTTTTTATCTCCTATTATTTTAAACACTGATTATCCCCAAAACTTGCGGATAATTTTTCCTTTAATTTTTGTTTTGCCCGAAAGATAAGAGATTCAACCGCAGAGACAGAACAGCCAAGCACTTCAGCCACCTCCTTGTAAGAAAGGTTATGGAATCTTTGCAATATCACTGCCAGTCGTTGATTTTCTGGTAGAGAGGCTAAAGCCTGCTCAATTAAAATACCAACCTCTTTTTTCTTATATCGGACTTCAGGGCTGTAATGCTCTGGAGCCTGAATATCGGTATATTTCTCATCTTCATCCAGAGAAAACAACCGAAACCGATTTCTCTTCCTTAATTTATTGAGGCAAAGGTTACGGGCAATCTTAAAAAGATAAGTGGTAAATTTGGCTTGAGGCTTATATCTTTTCGCTGAACTATAAACCCTTAAGAAGACTTCCTGGGTTAAGTCTTCTGTTTCTTCATAATTGGCAAGCAAGCGATAGATAAAATTAAAAAGCGGTAATTGGTAGCGTGTTAAGAGCTCAGTAAAGGCGGCTGTATCATCCATAGCTACCCTGTTCATCAGTTCTGCATCAGATATTTTTCTATCCACTCAAAAAAGCCTCCATCTGTATAAACACCAGTTTGTCTAAAAACTTGCGAAGAAAAATAGAATCAGGGTAACTGTAATTCAGACACTGGACATCAGACACAAGACTATAGACTCTATTTATGCAGGAAATTAGTGACATTTGGGAAACCATCCTCAAAACTTCACTCCCTGAATTTTTCCTAAGCCTTACCTATGTCAGTGACAGTGTCAGTGAAGAAACTCCTTCAACTCATCCAACACTTCCAACTCTTTCTACTCTTTCAACTCTTCCAGCAGAAGTATAAGCAGGTCTCTCAAGCCTTCATTCTTCTGCAATTTCTGCCCGCTTTAGTCTGAGCTCTGATGTCTATAATCTACTGTCTAAATCACAGATTTGCCTACCAGTAATTCTCGGTGAAAAAGTTCGACCTGTGTAAGTTAGAAATCAGCCAATTGCACCCGTCCTTGCATAGGTTTGAGATGGCAGGACTCATTATGCTGTGTCAGAACAAAATTGTTATCTATATAATCAAAGATAGAAAAACAAGCCGTATCCTGTTTTACTTGCCAAAAAGCCGCATTGTCTAATCCTAATAAGGCGCAAATTAATATTTTATTAATGACACGATGTGAAACGATAGCAATTGTTTCATTCGGATGTTGATTGAGGAGCTGGTTCAACCTGGTAACTACGCGTCTTCTGACCTCATTTAAACTCTCACCTTCAGGGATTTTTAGGAGATGTGGGTCTTTTTGCCATTTCTGGTAGAGAGCGGGGAATGACTCTTTTACCTCCTCAAGCGATTTTCCTTCCCAACGCCCATAACTCATATCAATAAAATGCTCATCAATAGTTACTTCAAGATGATGATATTTAGCAATAGGAATTGCGGTATTAACTGCTCGTTTAAGAGGACTGCAATACACGGTCTGGATTTGAAATTCACCTAAGGCTTTCGCTAAAAGTTTAGCCTGGGATCGTCCTGTCTCATCAAGGTCAATATCAATTCTACCCCGAAAAATCTCCTCTTTATTCCATACTGTCTGTCCATGTCGGACTAAGATAATCTTTGTCATTTTTTATCCTCTTTTTAAAAGTATAGTCATTTTTGACATAAAGTCAAGAAAAAAGTAACCATCGGGTGCCTGTAATAAATACCCTCCCTGCTTCTTTGCAAAAAACGAAACCAGTCCTGAAGAGTAAAAAATCTTCGCACAAAAACTCCTTGAAATAATCCAATTTTTTATCTCCCCAAAATTTTTTCGACCTGTGAAATAGGAATATTTTGATCGTGGTTAGTATAAGAAGGGGGATAAGGGGATAAAGGAGATATGGAGATATCAAAAGAATATCAAGAAAATTTACTTACTGAGATAATAATTCAATGTATTATTAAGGTACACCAGACACTGGATCCAGGTTTTCTGGAAAGTATTTACCGCAGGGCAATGGTAATTGAACTTACAAAACAGGGATTGAGAGTTGAGACAAAGAAAGAAATACTAATCTACTACGAAGGAGAAGAAATTGGGAAACACAGATTGGATATTCTTGTAGAAAGCAAGGTAATAGTAGAACTAAAAACGGTGGAGGAATTAAGCAAAGCTCATTATGCTCA
>JBFLYA010000345.1 GCA_040757115.1 bacterium
ATCCAGAACCACTTTTCCACCCCTCTTCAGACTTTGCGATTATCAAAACAACCGCTGGTTTTACTTCGGCAATAGTCTTCCACTGGGTTTGAGTCTTCTTAATAACCTCTCCTTGACTTCTACTTATGAAAGCTATTAAACTACACAAAACAACAAAGAAAAAAGCACTTGTTTTTCTTCTATATCTTCTCATTTTTTTCACATCCTGATAGGAATTTGTTTTTGGGGCATTTTTTGCTTTGCAACATTTTGCGGACGCAACATACTTCGTATTCTCGCTTTGCTTGAATTCAGATGTCCTGTAAATAATACTCCATTCCATTAGCAGTTTTATTTTAATTCGGCCAAATATAAGGTAACATAGATAAACTAATTTGTCAACAAAAATTTCCACCTGTGCAGTTAATTTCAGAAAGAGCGTTGCAAATAGTTTTTAGTTATGGTGCGGGTTTGGGATGAATTTTGGGTGATAAAAGATGACAAAGCTATAAAAAAGAGATAATCTGGTTAGTTGACATCAAGATGAGGAGAGACTATATAGGATAGTAACTATTTAGCCACAGATGGACACGGATGAAACACCGAAAATTCGTGACCTAAAAATATCCGCAGATTACGCAGATTTCACAGATTTTTAATTTTTTATCTCCCCCGCTGGCGGCTGACATTACCCGAAAATTTCAAAAATTGGGTAGCCATAATTTTTAAGTTGTGATTTTATGTGATTTTTTCACGGTAAGCGTTCAGGTGGTGTAACAAAAGGAGATGTGGAGATTAAGGAGATAGGGAGATATTATTAAAAAAATTGAAATTAATAGAAACTAATAGAAATTTATGGAAATTTGTTGTTTTCCACAATCAATTTCTACCTATTTCTATAAATTTCAATCTATTTCTATTATCTTATCTCCATATCACTCTTATCTCCTTATCCCCTTTCTTACACTTTTGATATATAGCCTGAACGGTTACAGATTCAGCATATCTGCAAAGAATGAGGTCGATCTTCACAGAGAGATACCCAAAGAAATAAATCTGAACAGCATCTTCTCTATAAAGACAAAAAGATCCTTGAGGAATGATTGGACCATTGCCCACAACAGACAGCTTTATCAGATTAAAGATCCTCTTGCTGTCACAAGAACAAAGACTGTTGTTGTCCAAGAACGAATAGATGGGACAAGACATATTACTCATAAAAACCAAGAGCTTAATTATGAAAAGATAAAAATAAGACCACAAGAAGAACAGAAACCCATACAATCAAGAAAGATATATATCCCTCCCCCGGATCACCCCTGGAGGAGATTTAAGATAAATCCATACAAATATAAACAGAGAGAAAAGGAGAAGAAGATCTCCTTCGGTTAACTCAAAAGGTGACATTTCTACTTTGTTAAAAAGGTGACATTTCTATTTTGGGTTGACATGTCAACTTTTTTTTCTTGACTTTCTCAAAGTTTTTTGTTATATTTAAATTCTCAAGGATTAGGAGGGTAAATGTAGGTGAAATATCATTTAATAGAACCTGATTTAACCGATGAAGAATTTCTTTTATTTCAGAATTTTATTTCCCAAAATAGCGGGATATTTGTAGATGAACCTAAACGGGATTTATTAAGAAAGGCCCTTTTAGCTCGCACAACATCTATGAATCTTGGAGGATATAGTGATTATTATAAATTTTTGAAGTATAATCCACGCGGGGAGGAGGAATTTAAAGAACTACTTAACTTAATTACCGTTTGTGAAACATACTTTTTCCGCGATGTGAAACATTTCATTACACTTCGAAAACATATATTACCTGAACTCCTAAGGCGAAAACAATTACAAGGCAGTTATGGTATCAGGATTTGGTCTGCAGGATGCTCTACTGGCGAGGAGCCTTATTCAATCGCCATCGCTTTATTAGAAACCTTACAACCTGCACAGATGTGGGATGTGGAGGTATTTGGTTCAGATGTTAGCACCAGAGCTTTAACCCTGGCTCGAGAAGGGGTTTATTCTAAATGGTCACTCAGGTCAACAGATAGAAGTTACATTGAGAAATATTTTATTCAAGAGGGAAAAAATTATATTCTAAAAGATGAGATTAAAAAGAGGGTGAATTTTGAGTATTTTAATCTAATCAAAGAACCTTTTCCTTTAGCTAAAATGGGGGAATATTGGGATATAATCTTTTGCAGAAATGTCACCATATATTTTAAACCTGAATCCACCAAACGGGTGATAAATAACTTTTATAAAAGTTTGCAAAAAGAGGGTTATCTTTTTATTGGTGCCTCAGAATCTCTATATCATATCTCAAATGAATTCAAATTATTAGAAATAGAAGGAAATTTTCTCTATCAAAAATCGGATAAATTAGTTGAAAAACCATTTGAAAAACAAAAAATAGTCATAGAAAAAATTACACCCAGAGTAGCCAAAAAACAATCAAAGACAACAGGATTAGAAAAAGAGATAGAGGAAATTAAACAAAAGGCAAAATTCCCTTCCAAAGATGAAATAATTGATGGATTATACAAAAAGGCTCAATACTACTTTGAAGAGAATATGTTTGAAAAGGCATTATTTGAATTAATGAAGATAATTGAGCAAACTGATGAACATGCAGAAACATATCTTATGTTAGCCGATATTTATGCCAATAAAGAGCAGTTTGATGAGGCAGAAAAACAATGTCGCAAGGCATTACAAATTAACTCATTACTCTCACCGGCGCATTTTCTACTGGGTATTGTTCTTAATAAGAAAGGAAAAACAGATGAGGCAATTAATGAATTTAAAAAGATTATCTATTTAGACCCTAATTTCCCTCTGTCTCATTTTCACCTTGCCAATATTTATTCTGAAAATAAAGAATATCGAAAAGCCATCTTAGAATACAAGGCAACGATAGATATGTTGAATAAAAGTCCTGATGCAAATAAAATCGGCGGTGGGTTTTCAAAAGATATTTTAATCCAAACCTGCCAACGAAATATAGAAAGGATACAGCGGGAAATATCTTAATTAAAAACAAGTAACTGATAATTAATTACCATTCACCAGTTACCAATTACCAAATAGGGCTTCACGAAATTCCCTCACCCAAATATATAGAAAAGATTAGAGGTGGAGGACAGATATTCCCCCTTAATAAAGGGGGTTAGGGGGTTGTAAGTATATAAAGGGGGTT
>JBFLYA010000346.1 GCA_040757115.1 bacterium
GTTTTGCAAAATCAGAAAACTGTAATTTTTAAGCGGGTATTTAAAACCTCTATTTTTATCAATTTCCTCCAAAGAGCAAAATGCAAAAAGCAAATATAAAAATTACATATCAAAATGTAAAATTATCCCTTTCCTTTCAGCGTTAAAATACTTAAAGCAAAAATATTACCAAATTCCTCCAACTCTTTGAGAAACACTATCCTTTGGCAACTTATCGATGAATTCTATAAGTCGCAGAGTAAAGTTATACCGTCTTTTGTTGAAGTCCTTTTTGAAATTTGATTTGTAATTTTGCATTTTGATATTTATATTTGATATTTAATATTTGATATTTAATATTTATTTGTTGTCTCCCCCAAATCCTATTTTGCAGAACCCTGGATGTTAATTTACCATATTCTCAATTCATTGTCAATTTTTTTCTTTGGCTTTTTCCTCCGGTGTATTATTTTCACTGAATCGACCCATTTTGCGGAATTTTTTATACCGTTTTAAAACAAGGGTTGAGGTGTTATGTTTTTGGAGTTCATAAAGATGTTTGATTAATGCCTTTTTAACATTATCACATATTTCATCTATGTTTCGGTGTGCTCCACCTGCTGGTTCCTGGATAATTTCGTCAATTATTTCTAATTCAAGGAGGTCTTTTGCGGTAAGGCGAAGGGTGGCGGCTGATTCTGGGGCTTTATCTTTATCTTCCCAGAGGATAGCGGCACAGCCTTCTGGGGAAATAACCGAGTAAATTGCATTTTCTAACATTAAAATTCTATCACCTACGGCTATGGCTAATGCACCACCACTACCACCTTCTCCAATGATGGTAACGATAATAGGTGTTTTAAGTTGGGAGAGTGCAAATAGATTTTTAGCTATCGCTTCTCCCTGACCTCTTTCTTCTGCCCCTATCCCTGGATAGGCACCTGGGGTATCGATAAAAGTCAATAGTGGTTTTTTGAATTTCTCAGCTAATTCCATTATTCGCAGAGCCTTGCGGTATCCTTCTGGATGAGGCATACCGAAATTACATAGAAGATTACTTTTGGTATCTCTACCTTTTTTGTGTCCAATTATAAATACACATTGGCCTTCTAAAAAGGCAATACCACCTATTATTGCCGGGTCATCTGAGTATTTTCTATCGCCATGCAATTCGATAAAATCAGTAAAAATCTTCGAGATATAATCTATCGTGTTCGGTCTTTGTGGATGTCGAGCTAACTGAGTTATTTGCCAGGGGGTAAGATTAGCGAATATCTTGCGTTTTATTGTCGCTACTTGTTTTTCTAATTCCTTAACCTGTTTTGTTACATCTAAATCTTGTTTAGTCTGACTAATACTGGTTAGTTCTGTAATTTTGTTTTCTAATTCTTCAATTGGTCGTTCAAAATCTAAATATGTATTTCCCATAGGTATTTTGCCTTTACCGAGCTTTTCCTACCAAATCTGCGAATTCTCTTGGATTAATAGATTTAGCTAATGCTTCTTCATAAGAAACTATTTTTTTAGCCACTAATTCTGCTAAAGATTGGTCCATACTGCGCATACCTTGTTTTTTTCCGGTTTGAAGCACGGAAGGTATCTGGTAAGTTTTGGCTTCACGAATAAGAGACCTGACGGCTGGCACAGCCACCAGAACCTCAAAAGCGGCTACTCTCCCTTTTTCAACTACCTTTCTAATCAAAAGTTGTGAAATAACACCGACTAAATTAACGGTTAATTGAGAACGGACTTGAGGTTGTTGATGAGGGGGGAAAACATCGACTATTCGGTCAATAGTTGAAACTGTATCTGTGGTATGGAGTGTGCCGAGAACCAAATGTCCAGTTTCCGCCGCGGTCACAGCTAATTGTATCGTTTCCAGGTCACGCATCTCACCTATTAAGATAACATCCGGGTCCTGGCGAAAGACATGTTTTAATGCCTCACTAAAAGATAAAGTATCTGATTCTAATTGTCTTTGATTTACAACCGCTTTTTTACATTCATGAGTGAACTCAATCGGGTCTTCAATCGTCATTATATGAACCGGGAAAGTCTCGTTAATATAATCAATTAAAGCGGCTTGAGTCGTAGTTTTTCCTGCCCCAGCTGAGCCAGTAATTAATAAAAGCCCTCTTGGCCTGCGACATAAATCTTTACAGATTTCAGGCAGACCTAATTCATCCATAGTTTGGGTTTTTAATGGAATAATTCGGCAGACTATTCCTATCATTTCGCGTTGTTGGAAGATATGTGTTCTGAATCTTGCCAAACCAGGTATTTCATAACTCAAGTCCAGCCCCAATGATGCCTCAAATCTGCGTTGTTGGGTTGGTGTTAGCATATCATAAGCTAATTTTTTAGTATCTGCCTCGGTAAGTTTGGGTAGAGTTTCCAGGGCAACTAAATCCCCATAGACCCTGAGTAAAGGTGGACTTCCAACCTTTAAATGCAGGTCTGATGCATCGCTTTTAACGGCAATTTCTAATAATTCGTTAATATTCATAATTACTGCCTTATCAATCTTAAAGAGACACTATTGTGGTGTTGAGTAAGTTTTGCACGGGGTATCATCAGATTTCATAACCGGCAAACGGATAATTGGTAACTGGTAACTGGTAATTGGTAACTGGTAATTGGTAACTCGTAATTGGTAATTGGTAACTCGTAATTGGTAATTGGTAACTGGTAATTGGTAATTGGTAATTGGTAATTGGTAACTCGTAATTGGTTAAATAATTTCGTCCTGAGTTCAGCCGGTAATCCCTCAGTTATCAGTGGTAAAAACTAAATAGAAATTTTCTCTCGCAAAGACACAAAGTTCGCAAAGATTATAATTTATTCCTTTGCGTTCTTTGCGCCTTAGCGGGAAATTTAATCTTTATGCCTTTCCCCTGAAAATAGCGAATTAGTGAATTAGAGATTAGCGAATTAGTATAGTATCCACAGACTCGTATCCTCTGGTTTAGAACACATATTCCCCCTTAATAAAGGGGGTTAGGGGGTTGTCCTTCTCCCATTTTCATTGCCCTTTGTGAGCCCTGGCTCATGTCCGTTTCTCCTGAAAATAGAAAGTAGAGAGTAGAAAGTAGAGAGTAGAAAGTAAAGAAAACATCACTCCTTACGCCTATCTCCTTACCTCCCACCTTCTATCTCCTACCTACTATTTTCATCGTCCTCGTATAATATATATTGTTGG
>JBFLYA010000347.1 GCA_040757115.1 bacterium
GCAAGGTAGTTGAGCAGTATTTCTATTATCCCTTTGGTGGTGGCGGACCTGTCGGCGGACCAACATTTACAGGCAAGGAATTGGATGACAGCGGCCTGTTCTACTTCGGCGCCAGATACTACGACCCGGCACTGGGCAGGTTTATTTCACCGGATCCTGTAGATATAGTTGGTTCAAATCCGTATGTTTATTGTTATAACAATCCACTTGTTTATGTAGACCCCAACGGTGAGTTTGCTTGGTGGGCAGCATTCCTGATTGGTGGTTTTGTTAGTGCGGGTATAACCTATTTTGAAACTGGTGAATTCAGCCTTGAATCGTTCGTTATAGGTGGAATGATGAGTCTGATGACCTATGGGATAGCATTCTCAGGAGCAATGGATGCAGGAGTAGGTGCTGGTGTAGCAGAAACATTTGCCTCAAATAGGGTAATAGCCTCTGGTATTACTCAAATCATTATGTCCACAGACTTCGTGCGAAACGAATTAGGAATAGATAACTTCTGGGAATCTGTATTCGCTTCAGCCTTTATACAAGCAGGGATTGAAACAAGGTTGAATTGGGATAAAAATGTGAGTTTATTAGCTACGAATGAAGATGAGGTGAAGAATGCCATTGATCCTACTAAAGGAGGAAAATTTACACAGGCTAAGGTTTCTGGAAGATACGCACTTGACGAAGGCATGCATGGTTTTAAGAAGGTTGTTCGAGGGAATGATGTTTTAGGATATATTAGTCATGATAAGGTTCTGGGAAAGGTACCATTGACGACTCATACAGGGGTAATCACGAGGCAAAGTATTACTTCCTCTTTTGCCTCCAGGTTTAGATATATTTTAGAAGGAGTATGTCATCAGGATGTAGGTAGGGCACTTGGTATAGTTCCTACTCAATTATTTACTAAACAAATAGATGTCTGGCTTACAATGGGTGTTTATGGCTCTATGGGAGGGCCTGGTGCATTACCTGCATACCTATTAATTCAGTATGAGCGGTATCGATGAGAAGGAGATAAAGGAGAAAGTGATGAAAAGAGTTCTTTATCTCTTTTTGGTAATATCTTTAATAATATTAGGGTGTGCAGGGATGAGTATTAAAGGGAATACTGAACAGGGGGTGAAACAATTAGAGGGAAAAGTAGTTATAGCCAAAGAGGTATGGGAAAAAGAAAGAGGAAAAATGGTACGAAAAGGATGCCAATTATATGTTATGAATGCTGATGGTAGCAATTATCATCTACTCCAAGATGTATTTTTTCAGAATATTGAAACTCCAAGATGGTCACCAGATGGAAAAAAGATTGTTTTCCATGTATACTCGTATGAGAAAGGAGGGGTAAATAACCAAATATATATTATAAATGAAGATGGAAGTGAGTTTAAAGAAATATGTAAAGGGGGAGGTAGTCCATCTTTTTTCCAAAATGGAAAGATGATTGCCTTTAGAAAAGAGAATGAGATATACACTATAAAAATTGATGGTACTGATCTTAAACAGTTAACCAATGAAGGAGAGAAAGAAAATGAAACGGGGATATATCTTTCTAAAGATAAACATGATGTATCTCCAGATGGTAAAAAAATTCTCTTTAGGGGATGCAAAAAGCATATTGAAACTTCTAAATGGGAACCAGGTAATATTTTTATTATGAATGTTGATGGTACTGCTCTAAAACAAATTATTTCGACCTGTGCGGTTAGAAATTATCAAGGGCAATGGAATAAGAAGTATGATACCATGTGTCCCCCGCTGGCGGGGGTTAGGGGGTGGAATGTGAAATCTGACAAATCTAACAATTACGCATCCAATAAGGAATTTCAACCATTCGCAAAGAGGATTTAGAGTATTGAGATTTGCGGATGATGAGGTATTAAATCAGATAGAAGATGTGACAAGAAATATTGAAATGGTGATTGAAGAGATTTCCACCCCCTTAATCCCCCGCCAGCGGGGAAGATTTCAGATTCCATCAGTGGGGGGAACTCAAATTGGCAGTCTATAACCTAACCGCACAGGTCGAATTATTTTTGATGATGTGGTAGAAGTCGATTATGATAGTACCCCCCGATGGTCGCCAGAGGGGAATCAAATTGTTTTCATTGGAAGAGAAAAAGTCTCTCCAAAGGGAATAAATCAAATAGATGGAATATATGTAATAAATAGTAATGGTACAAATTTAAGGAAGATTGCTGAACAAAGAGGGTTGGGAGGATATAAAGAAGTTTGTTGGTCATCTGATGGTAAAAAAATTATGTATACTTACTATGTTTCTACAGATTGGCCTGTTATGTTGTGGGCAAATAGAACGGAATTACATGTAATAAATGCAGATGGTACAAATAATAGACTAATTAGAAAAATTGTAGATCCTAAAGTTGACTGGTGTCAGACAGAGACCACATTTGATTGGTGGACACCAAGAAAGGGGGAATAATTTTGTGGGTCGGGGTGTAGGGTCGGGTCGGGGTGTAGGGTCGTCGGGGTGTAGCGTCGGGGTGTAGGGTGTAGTGTAGGGTCGGCGGTAGTGTAGGGTCGCATCTTGAATTGTGAATTGATATTTTACATAACTTATCGTTAATAAAGGAATAGTAAAATTTACTTTTTCTTTCTCTTAATTGCTCTTTGAAAATTAAACATCCCTGATAATAGAGATTGCACCATTTTTTAGAGACCTGAATCCATCTAAAGGCGGTAAGATTACATATAAGGATTTAGGTGATAAGTGGGTAATGAGTTGGGAAGATGTACCGTTGTACTGGCCAGGTGATAAAAAAGAGACATTTCAGGTAATACTGAATGTAGACGGTTCGATTATATTTCAGTATAAAGACCTACAACATGTAGATTCTTATGTAAAAGCAGGGATAGAAGATGAGCGAGGAAAAGAGGGAATAGGAAATGTGTAGGGAAATGTGTAGGGTCGGGAAATGTGTAGGGGAAATGTGGTGTGTGTAGGGTCGCATCTTGAATTGGGGTGTGTGTAGGGTCGCATCTTGAATTGTGAATTGATATTTTACATAACTTATTGTTAATAAAGGAATAGTAAAATTTACTTTTTCTTTCTCTTAATTGCTCTTTGAAAATTAAACATCCCTGATAATAG
>JBFLYA010000348.1 GCA_040757115.1 bacterium
CTAATTCACTAATCTCTAATTCGCTTTTTGGTATGTGGAATTTGGTGCTTATTTGAGATTTGGTGCTTGGGATTTGGGATTTTTTCCTTATCCACTCTGAGTAAAATTTTGACTAATAACTGCTATAACATCCAGTGTTAGTGAACAGTGTCAGTGAAGAAAGATTGAATTCCTTAACTGACACTGACACTAATCACTGACACTTATTTTCAGTGGGGGAGATAAAAAAATTAAAAATCTATGTCCTCTGCGAAATTTGCGGATATTTTCAGGTGAAACGCTCATACCCTTGCAGGTCACAAATGACGATGAAAATGTAGTTTTGTAAATCAAACAATTACAACAACTTACGAACATTTTCAGGAGAAAATGAAGGTTTTGGATGAAATGAAGGTAAAAAATGCAGTTATTGGAGGAAGTAAGGCATATACTTTACTTAATGAAAATAAAATTATCGGTGAAAGGATAGGGAATGTTCAAACACCTTTTGGAAAAAGTCAGGTCATATTTTTAGTCAAATGGGATGATATTGAGTTTTTATTTCTGACAAGACATGGTGAAAAAGATTATGATGGGAGTAATGATGATAGTTTTGAAATCCTATCAGAGATGGCTAAAGTAGATAAAAGAGTAAAGATTGTTCAATTTCGCAAGAATTTTGGTCAGACAGCCGCTATCTCAGCAGGAATTGAATATTCGCAAGGAGATATTTTGATTCTTATGGATGCGGATTTACAGATGCCCGGAAGATATACCCCGACTTCTTGAAAAAATAGATGAAGGAGACGATGTAGTTAGTGGTTGGCGAAAGAATCGCCAGGATAAGTTAATCACGCGAAAAATCCCTTCTATTTTAGCTAATAAATTAATTTCTTTGGTGACTGGAGTTCATTTCCATGATTATGGTTGTACCCTCAAGGCATACAACAAAAGAGATATAATAAAGGATATTAAGCTTTATGGTGAGATGCATCGGTTTATTCCGGTTTATGCTGCCTGGTGGGGTGGAGCGAAGATAACCGAGATAGTAGTTACTCATCATCCCAGACGCTATGGTAAGACGAAATATGGTCTTTCAAGAACCATAAAGGTCATTCTGGATCTTTGGACACTAAAATTTCTTGGTTCTTACAGCACCAAACCTATCTATACCTTTGGTGGGTTTGGTATTCTGTTATGTTTTGTAGGGATAATAAATCTTGAGAGGGGATAAAAAAAGGGTGTGTGGAATTTGTGGATATTTGACATTTGGAGAAAAGACAGTGGAGAAAGAAATCATCCACCAGATGTGTGAGGTAATTCGTCATCGAGGCCCTGATGATGAAGGGATTTATCTGGAAAAGAATATTAGTCTGGGGATGAGAAGATTAAATATTATTGACCTTGTTACCGGACATCAACCTATTCATAACGAAGATAAAACTATTTTTGTAGTCTATAATGGTGAGATTTACAATTTCCCGGAGATACGGGAGTCTTTAGAAAAAAATGGGCATCGTTTCAATACCCAGACCGATACGGAAGTTATCGTTCACCTCTATGAGGAAATGGGAACGAAATGTGTAGAAAGACTTAATGGCATGTTCGGATTTGCTCTCTGGGATAAAAAAAGAAATAGCCTCTTTTTAGCCCTTGATAGAATAGGTATTAAACCACTTCATTATGTTGTTGTAAATAATCAATTTATCTTTGGTTCAGAGATAAAAGCAATATTAGTCCATCCGGATGTAAATAGAGAGATTGATTTGTCTTCATTAGATAAATATCTTACCTATGAATATATTCCTGCTCCTAATACTATTTTTAAAGGGATTAAGAAATTACCACCTGGCTCTTTTATGATTATTAATCCAGCTGGAGAGATAAAAACCGAACAATACGGGGATATTAATTTTAGTTATGATGAGAAATTAAAGGAAGAAGAGGGATATCAAGAAGAACTTTTATCATTGCTTAAGGCTTCAGTAAAAAGGATGTTAATTAGTGATGTGCCGTTGGGAGTTTTTTTAAGTGGTGGCATTGACTCAAGTACGATTACTGCTTTGATGTCAGAATTAGTGCCAGGACAGGTCAAGACCTTTTCTATCGGCTTTGAAGATAGGAGTTTTGATGAATCTGGCTATGCCCGTAAGGTGGCTCAATACTTTGGCACCAGGCATTATGAAGAAATATTGAGTCCTAACAAACTAATAGAACTTGTTCCGATTATAGCTGATGTGTTAGATGAGCCTTTAGGAGATGCCTCAATTATTCCTACCTACTTACTTTCTCAATTTACTCGCCAGTATGTAACTGTAGCTTTAGGTGGAGATGGAGGGGATGAATTATTTGCTGGCTATCCTACTTATCCAGCCCATCGTTTAGCTCATTCTTATGAAAAACTACCAGGATTTCTTCGAGAAGGTATGATTGAGAAGATAATCAAAAAATTACCTGTATCTACTTCTAATATCAGCCTTGACTTTCAGGCTAAAAAATTTATTTCAGGCATCCCGTATTCTCCAGAAATCCGCAATTATATCTGGTTAGGCTCATTTAGCCCCATTGAAAAAAAAGACTTGCTTTCTAATGAAATTTGTGATATACTAAAAACTACTAACTCATTTGAAGACATAGAAATGTATCTGGCAAAGACTAAAACTGAGGATTTTCTTGACAGATTGCTTTACTTAGATATGAAATTTTATCTTCAGGAAGATATTTTAGTCAAAGTTGATAGAGCCAGTATGGCTAATTCACTGGAGGTCAGGCCACCTCTATTAGACCATACCTTTGTAGAGTATGTGGCTAATTTACCCCATCAACTCAAATTGAAAGGGTTGACCACAAAGTATATTTTTAAAAAAGCAGTGAAACATTTACTTCCCAAAGGAATAGCGAGCAGAAAAAAGAAAGGATTTGGCATCCCAGTGGCTAAATGGTTTAAGAATGAATTAAAGGGATTCGTTTTAGATATTTTTGCTGAAAGTAAAATCAAAAAGGAAGGTTTTTTTAACTATTCTTATATTAACAGGTTACTTAATGACCATTTTGAAAATAAAAAAGGTAACCGTTCAGGCTATATATCAAAAGTGTAAGAAAGGGGATAAGGAGATAA
>JBFLYA010000349.1 GCA_040757115.1 bacterium
GTAGAGCGATTGCTTTGTTATACCAGGCTTGTTGAAAAGCAGGATTGAGATTTATCGCTTTATCAAAACATTCTACTGCCTCATTGTATCTTCTCAATTTACACAATGCTACCCCCTGGTTATAATAGCTATTTATATCTTTAGGATTCAATTTAGTGGCTTCCGCGAAACAGGCTGTTGCCTCCTGATATTCTTCTGATTTGCATAAATCTATTCCTTTATTAAACCATAATTGATAATCTGCTGGATTTAACTTAATCGCCTCATCATAGCAACTGATGGATTCTTTGTAGCTTCCAAGCATTGCCAGAGCCAATCCTTTATTAAACCATATCTGGGGAGAATTATGGTCTAATCTTAAAACAGCATCATAATAAACAACTGCACCTTTATATTCCCCAAGTTTATATAAGACATTTGCTTTATTAAGCCAGGCATTCTGGTCATCAGGATTTAAGTTTAGCACCTCATCATAACACAAATTTGCTTCTTTATATTTCTCAAGTTTTTCCAGTATCATTGCCTTGTTAAACCATGCGGCTGAGTCTTGAGAATTTAATTCAATAACCTTATCAAAAGATGAAAGAGCCTCATTGTATCTTCCCAGTTTATATAAAACTACCCCTTTGTTAAACCAGGCGGCGGCATCAGCAGGATATAAACCAAGAGTACCCTCATAACAAATAAGGGCATCTTCGTATTTCCCTAAATTATACAGGTCTATTCCTTTATTGTAGCAGGCATAAACGGATTTTGGCTCAAAGTATTTTATGGCAAAATCATAGCATTTTATTGCAGATTCATATTCCTTTAAGTTATCCAATGTTACAGCTTTATTATACCATGTATCTCCATCCTCTGGATTTAACTTAATCGTTTCATCAAAACAATCAAGTGCTTCTTTGTATTTCCCGCTTTGATATAAATCTACTCCCTTATTATACCAGAAAATAAAAGTTTCCTTACATACTCCAGTTTCCGTAATAAGAACCAAAATAATGGTAATTAACAAACATACCTTTATTCTCACTGACAATTCTCCTTTTGATATTATACCTTGATATAGAAAGAATGTCAAGCATTTTCTTCTTGACATTTAACATTGGATATGATAGAATTCTCTGGAGGTGAAAAAATGTATTTAACCTTTCCTCAACGAATGATAAAGATTGCTAATAAGACCAGATGGTTAATAATTTTGTTGGTCTTATTAGTCATTAAACTCTTCCCTGAAGCAGGAGTAGATTATACTCAAATTTACTTTTTGCTTATTTTAGCTGGTATTTATAATCTATTAGTTAGATTCATTCCCTGGCAACAACAATGGCAAGAAGGTAAAGGCTATCGAATCTGTTATGCTGAGAGCACACTGGATATAATCTTTATTAGCGGGATTATTTATTTAACTGGGGGGCTACAAAGTAATTTCTTCCTGCTTTATTTTGCGGTGATTATGTTTGCGGCAACTTATTATAACCCATTAAAATGTTTTTTGATAACTATCTGTATAAGTCTATTATATATTTTGAATGGAATTCTAACTGAACCTTCACTCCGTGTGCTTTTATCTACTCTTTTGAGTAGAATTCCACTTCTGTTTGCTATTGCAGGAGTTACTGTTTATCTCACTCAGGAAATTAAAATTCAAAGTGAAGAATTGGAATTAGAAAAGGAAAAACTTCAAAAACTCCTTCAAAGATTAAAAGGGAATTTAAAAGAGATTGACAAAAAGAATCAAATGTTAAATGAAATCTATAAACTTTCTTTAAAAATAGGCAGTAGTTTGAATTTAGAGGATGAGTTAAATAGTATTATTGATGTTACAAATGAATTTTTGAAATCAGATTTAATCCTCATTAGTTTGGTTGATGAGAACAAACAGGAGTTAGAATTCAAGGCAAAAAAAGGTAACTTATTATCAAAGATTTCTGATGTGAATAAAATAAAGATAGAAGAGAGTATATTAGGTCAAGTAATTAAAACCGGCCAGCCTGTAAGCATTGGTGATTTATCTAAGATAGGCTCGAAGGACCATCTCTTTACTTCAAAAGAGGGAATATCTTCTTTGCTCTCAGTTCCTTTAATTGTCAATGAAAAACCGATTGGTGTTTTTACTTGTGTTTATTCTAAAGTAATGGAATTTAAAGAAGATGAGGTAAAATTTTTAACTCTGATTGCTACTCGAGCCGCTCTATCCATAAATAATGCCCAGTTGCATGATGAAATTAGAAAATTAGCCATCACTGATGGTCTAACCGGACTCTATAACTACCGCTATTTTCAAGAAAGTTTAAAAAGAGAAATAGAACGGTGTAAAAGGATTAAAAGTTCCTTATCTTTATTAATGATAGATATTGACCACTTTAAAAACTTTAATGATACTTATGGACATCAGGAGGGAGATATATTGTTATCCAGGTTGGCGATGCTCTTAAACTACCATATTCGGCAGACAGATATTATTGCTCGCTACGGTGGAGAAGAATTTGTGATTATTGCAACTGATATCTCGCTGGGAAATACCTTTTTGTTAGGAGAACGAATAAGACACGAAATAGAAAAAGGTTTATTGACCGAAGAAGATGCGTATCGACTTAAAACTACTTTACCTGTAACCATAAGTATTGGTATTGCCGTATTTCCTGCTGATGCCCTTGAGCAGAAAGAGTTGATTAAATGTGCGGATACGGCACTTTATGAGGCGAAAAACACTGGAAGAAACAAAGTCGTGGAATATGGTAAAATAATGTAATTTTCGGTGGTGTCTGAAAATAACGCTAATAGTGAAATCTATGCAGATTTGGTGTAAAAAAGGGGATAAGGAGATAAAGAAAGATATGGAGATTATTCATTGTAATTTCCAAAATTTTAGAATGAATTTATCTCCTTATCTTCATAATCCCCATATCTCCTTTTCTTACACTATTTCAACCTTTATGCTAGTGCTCTGTCGCTACTCAATTGATGTCCCCCCTGGCCTAATCATTACCCACATCTTTTAGTGGACAGATTAGATAGAAATTCCAAATTCCAAGCACCAAATTCCAAATAAATTCCAAATTCCAA
>JBFLYA010000350.1 GCA_040757115.1 bacterium
TCGAACTCTTGGGCCAGGTTTGCTTGACACCGTGAAGAGTGATAATTCACAATTCACAATTGACAATTCACCATTCACCATTATTAAGGAAATTTAGGGAAGAAATTGTGAATGGTGAATGGTGAATGATGAATGATGAATAGTTACCAATTTTTTTAATAATATCTCCCTATCTCCTTAATCTCCACATCTCCTTTTGTTACACCACCTGAACGCTTATGTGGAGATTATTTAAAACTTTTTTCTACTTCTTCTATTATCTTCTCTATGGGTATATTTGTCTTATCATCGAAATATGTAAATTCTTCCTCGTGTTTTTCTTCTTTAGTTTCTTGTTGTAGTTTTGTTTCTTCAACTACCTCATCAATAGCTTTTCCCAGGACTTTTTCTGCCCTTATGGCGGCTTCTTTGGCTTTTTTAGCCACTGTTTCAGCCATTTCTTCTTCTAAAGATAGTGGTTTAGCACCTTCTTCTAACAGTGGTATTGTTGGTTCTTCGATTTGAGGAGGAGTTACTTCTTCAAGAGATGGTGTTAATTCCATTTTAATGCCCTCAGGCATAATTGATTCCATACCTATTTCTACGGTTCCCACTTCTGCACCTTTTTTAGTATAGACAAAGCCTCCTTTTACCTCACCCATATCTATTGTTCCGTGAATACCTTTCTCTTTTGTATAGGTAAATTCACCCTTTGCCTCGCCCATTTCAATAGTTCCTTCAATACCTTTCTCTTTAGAATAAGTAAAATCACTTTTTACCTCACCCATATCTATTGTTCCGACGATACCGCGTTCTTTTGAGAAGGTAAAATCTCCCGGCACACCATCCATATCTACGGTTCCAAAAACACCTTTTTCCTTTGAGTAAGTAAATTTACCTCTGGCATCAGCCATTTTTACATTTCCTTCAATTCCTTTAGAAATGGAGTAAATAAAATCAGCTGGCACACCACCCATATCTACTGCTCCAAATAGACCTTTTTCTTTTGAGTATGTAAAATCGCCTTCTGCACCACCCATATCAATGATTCCCACGATACCTTTTTCTTTTGCATAACTAAATTCTGCAACGACATCACCCATCGTTATAATTCCTGCAATTCCTTTGTCCTTAGTATAATTAAAGTCTCCAACGACACCTCCCATATCTACTGTTCCATAAATACCTTTTTCCTGGCTAAATGTAAATTTTGCTTCAGCATCATCCATTTTGAAATTTCCTTCGATGCCTTTTGTTTTGGAGTAAGTAAATTCACCTTCTACGCCACCCATATCGACAATGCCATAAACACCCCTTTCTTTTGAATAGGTAAATTTAGCCCTGGCATCGCCCAGTTGTGCTTCACCTTCAATCCCTTTATCCTTTGAGAAAACAAATTCTCCTGTTGCTTCACCCAAATCTATCCTTCCAATAATTCCTTTATCTTTTGAAGATAACATACCACTCTTCACCTCATCTTTTTCGACTGTTTTTTTCATTCTTCTCTACCTCCTTAATGTTTGGTAACTGGTAATTGGTAATTGGTAATTGGTAACTGGTAATTAGTTACCAGTTACCAATCACCAGTTACCAGTTACTTAAGGGTTTGCCCCTTTAAATCCAGATAATTTTGTAATATTAAAATTGCGGCTAATTTATCTACCGTGCCTTTTTGTTTTCTCTTTTTTAATGGTGCATTTTTTAATGTATTTTTAGCTATTTTAGTGGTCAGGCGTTCATCCCATGTTTTAATTGGGATACTTAAATTTAACTTCATTGTCTCAACCAATTTAAGTATTTTATTCGCCTGTATTCCCATCTTCCCACTCATTTCCTTTGGTAGTCCAACAACTATTTCTTTTACCTGATATTTATTAATTAACTTTTCAAGGTGGCTAAAAAGTAAAGTATCACTTTCTCGAACAATTACCTCTATTCCTTGAGCGGTTATTTCCAATTCATCGCTTATAGATACACCAATTCTCCGCTCTCCAATATCTAAACCTAATATTCTCATTTATATTTTCTTTTTCAAAGCCAGTGCTTCTGGGGTTCCTTTGCCATAACCATTCATTCCAAATTCAACACTTCGACGCAACCAGCAGATTTCGCGTGTAAGTCTTTCTACCTCTTTAACAACATCATTTAACCCTTTTTCTTCCGTAAATAGCAGGATACTACGAATATTCAAATCAATATGAAATGAATCATTGTGCATTTCTTTAAACATATCTTCATACGCGATAAACACCTCGAATTCTTTAGGTTTGGCTGGGTCATTTATATATTCCATAGCATGGGCAAAGAAAAACCTTATCTCCTCTTTTGGCGGAATCACCTTCAAGTTTTTAAAGATAGGTAACTCCGAAATGGTTATTTTGGGTTTATCTCGATATAGGATATCTGGAGCAAACTTACAATTAAAGTTAAACGCCGCTCCTTCGCCTATATTGCGAATTACTACTTCCAATGCTTGAATCTGACTTTCTCTGGGCTTAATATCTACAATCACATAAGGCATACTTTCTGATTTACGAATCTCCTTAAATTCCTCTATTAATTTGTAGGAGGCCGTAGTTGATTTACGAACCTGTCTGGCAAGATACCAAATCATACACACAAACACACTTCCTATTACGACTAATCCTACAATTGGCCACACCTGTAAACCTATCTCTAAACTCATTTTCTTATCCTCCTTATTAAGTAGATAATATCCCCTCCCTTTATATATCGGCTAAATAGCCAAATTTCTTTAATTATTACTTTACCACAAAATTTGTTATCTGTCAAGGAAAATTTCGACCTGTGCAGGTAGAAAATTAAGGAAGTAGATTTTTAATAGTAAGCGGGTGGATTTAGTAAGCGGATTTAACGGCTTTAGCGGAAAAAGAAATAAAAAAAATCCGCTCAATCCGTTTAATCCGCTTACAATAAAAAATGGTAAGCGTTCAGGTGGTGTAACAAAAGGAGATGTGGAGATTAAGGAGATAGGGAGATATTATTAAAAAAATTGAAATTAATAGAAACTAATAGAAATTTATGGAAATTTGTTGTTTTCCACAA
>JBFLYA010000351.1 GCA_040757115.1 bacterium
TGTTTTCCACAATCAATTTCTACCTATTTCTATAAATTTCAATCTATTTCTATTATCTTATCTCCATATCGCCCTTATCTCCTTATCCCCTTTCTTACACTTTTGATATATAGCCTGAACGGTTACAGATTTCCTATATGAATTTCCCAATCCTTTTTCTTTAATCCATACCCCAAATTAATGCTAATTCCACCGATTAAGGAATGATGAATCCTGATTCCTGTTCCTATTCCATATTCAAGGTCGTCCAGATTAATCCGTTTGCCTTTTTCCCATGAATAACCCGCATCCGTAAATAAAACCCCTTGAATGAAATTAGTTAACCCAAAACGATATTCAGTGGTGAAAATTAATAATTTATTTCCTCCGGTGTTTGTCAGTCCCCTTTCTTTATACCCGCGAATGGTATCAATTCCTCCCACATAAAACCTTTCATAAAACGGGGCATTTCCATTAATATAACCACTTTTGCTCGAGAGAGCCAATACTTGTGCATTACCCAGACTTAAGTATTGATTCAAGTTCAGGGTATATTTAGTAAAGTTATAATCCGCACCCAAAGAATCATTCACTATCTCGCCCAACAACTCATACTTTCCACCAGTTATGGGATTGAGCCATCGGGTTTCGTCAGGAGATTCAAAAGGAAGGGCATATTTAGCCTGTATATCCTGAAATTTACAAGAGTCAAAGTCCAGATGCACAATCAAGCTCTTTATTTGGGCTGTTGGTTTTGTGGTAGTTATTTCTGGATAGTCTTCACTTACCTGAACATTCTCATCACGATATTTTAGCCAGAGATTAACATTTTTGAAAATAGCCCTTTTACCAAATTCGAGTAAAAAACCATCCTGGTCAATCCAGTATTTACCACTATCTTCATAAGGGAATTGAGTTCTTTTGTATTCATCACTGTATATTTTTAACTTAAAGGAATAAGGTGTATGGAATAAGCGGGGCTCATAAAGCGTAAATGATGAAGAATCCACATTTTTACCTTTTTTCAAACCAACTCCTAAATGCATCCCTCGATGCAGGAAATTTTCATACCAGACCTGGCAGAAACCAAAGAATTTTTCTTCATCACTATAGCCGGCATTTAAGGTAAGGGATTTGGATTTCGTTTCCTGGATTTCAAAGATGACGATTAATTTCCCCTCTTCACTACCAGGTTTGATATAGAGATTAACCTGTTCAATATACTTCAAGTTACGGATTATCTCATTCTTATCTTCTATTGCCTTTTTGAGGTCAAATTTTTCCCCTACTTCAATCGTTATTTCTCGTCTTATGAATTTTTCACGGATTTTAGTTACGCCTTGAATTTCAATCTTTTCAATTATCCCGGTAACTTCACTATCTGCCCGGGCGATTGTGACGAGGCAAAAGATGATTAACCCACCTAAAATCAACCGACCCATTTTGCATTCCTCCTTTTGGGGTAATTGGTAATTAATTACCGTACCTGTTTAGCGTGGTCAGAGAGCACAAATGAATGGTACTGACTTATTGCGAAACCACTTCAAACACAACAAGTTGTGTAATACAAAATCAAAAATTAAATATTAAAATGCAAAATGACATATCAAATATCAAAAATCTTGACTTCGTGTTTAATTTATTGCCTTACAAGCATACTCAAAGAAAACAGGTTTGCAAAAACTTTCTTGAAAGGATTCAAGGGGTCAAGGGATCCAGGGGGCGAGTGAACACCTTATTTTTCACCTCCCTTGAATCCTTGATCCCTCGAATCCTTGATCCCTTTTTAGAGCAAAATATTTGCAAACTCAATTTATTTGGGTATATTTTTGCATTTTGCTTTGTCCTTTTGATTTTTACATTTTGATATTTGCATTAAACTCCTTGTGGAATATTTCGCACCGGTATCCTAATTGTTTAACAAAGAATTACTTCTCAAATCAACGCAATTTGGAACACGCTAAACACGTACGGTAATTAATTACCAACCACCATTTACCACATCCGAGTAATTTTCCCTCAAATATCTCGTCAGACCTTCTAAATCCCTGGGAAGGGTTCTATTCGTCTTTTCCTCGATGAACGAATAGGTTAAGTCTAAACACTTTTGGGCAATGGATGAGGCATATTGAATATCTTTTTCATCGTATTCCTTTAATCGTATTTCACCAGCAATGGTAACACTGTATCTTGTCGGGATATAAGTCCATTCTAATTCCCTTAGATCAGACATAATTTCTGTAAAGCCTTCCCTCATTTTTTTTGAAAGGGCAGGGATAACAAACCTTTTAAAAATATTAGTGCATTTATGCTCCTTAATCACTAATTTCCCTAAGATTGCCAGACAACCCTTCATTGATTTTTCAGTTGCTTGTTGGAAATGAAATAAAGCCTTACTGTAACGATTATTTGTTAAAAGGTCATATCCACTTTCAAGGTCATCAAGGGCATCTCTGAGATAAGCAATTGCTCGGGCATGACACTTATGAAGATAATTCCCACCCAATTCTTGATTCCTCCTCATAGATAGGTTTTATTTTTTGAGAGATTATCAATTCTCTTAATTCCTCTAAAGGATAATTTCCATAAACGAGGACTCCGTCTGTTATCACTTCTAATGTAAATGGAGAGGAAAAATCTTTTAATCCCTCTTCAGTAACAAATACCGGGTCAATAGGATGCGTTAGCCCTATCTCATCACACAATTCCATTATTTTTGCACCAAATTTGTAGTCAGGTTGGGGATATTCTCTGACGATAATACAGAAATCCAGGTCTTCATCCGGATGAGATTTCCCCCTACCAACTGAGCCAAAGAGGATAATCGCCTTTATTTTTTCTCCTAATGTTTTCAAGCATATCTCGACAAATGAATTTATCTCCTTTGTGAGGAGCTCGTTAAATTTCTTTAGGGACATTTTCTATTCTCCTGAAGATAAGGAAGTAGAAAGTAGAGAGTAGAAAGTAGAAAGTAAAGAAAACATCACTCCTTACGCCTATCTCCTTACCTCCCACTTTCTATCTCCTCCCACTATTTTCATCATCCT
>JBFLYA010000352.1 GCA_040757115.1 bacterium
ATAATTAATGATAAGGTGAATTTATTTATATCTCAAGAAAATAAAATGAATTTCCTGCCAACTAAATTGACTGTAAAAGGCATTTTTGAGACAGGGATGTATGAATACGATGCCAATTTTGCCTGTCTTCATTTAAAAGAAACTCAAGATTTACTTGGATTAAAAAATGCGGTAAGCGTCATTACTGTAAAAACAAGTGATATATGTCTGGTTTCAAAACTCGCCGAAAAGATAATAAATAAATTAGGCTATCCGTATTGGGTTAGAACCTGGGAGCAGATGAATAAAAACCTCTTTTTTGCCTTAAAATTAGAGAAAACTGTGATGTTTATTATCCTTTCCCTGATTATTCTGGTTGCTGGATTTAACATTGCGTCAAGCTTAATGATGCGAGTGATGGAAAAGACAAAGGAGATTGGAATACTCCGGGCTATGGGCGCCAGTTCTTTAAGTATTCAGGCAATATTTTTATTAGAAGGGGCAATTATCGGCATAGTTGGAACAATTATTGGATTTTTAGCCGGAATAGGACTGTGTGAATTATTAGCAAAATATCAATTTATTAAACTACCGGGTGATGTCTATTATCTTAGTTCTATTCCCGTCCATATAAGATGGAACGATGTTGGACTTATAAGTTTATCTGCGATTATTTTAAGTCTGCTTTCGGCAATCTATCCGGCAAGATATGCTAATTCATTAAAACCAATCGAGGCATTGAGGTATGAGTAGGAAGTAGATAGTAGTCAGTAAAGAAACAGAGAAGGGAAGAAAAAGGTTAAGAGGTTAAAAGGATAGGATGATACTTAAGGCGATTGATGTTTATAAATCATACATAAGTGGTAAAATAGAGATTAATGTGCTTTGCGGCTTAAATTTAGAGGTAAAAAAAGGGGAGATTGTAGTTATCGTTGGTGCCTCTGGCGTGGGCAAAAGCACCTTGCTTAATCTCTTAGGCACACTGGATAAACCGGATAAAGGAGAGATTCGCTTTGAAGGGGAAAATATTGCCCAATTGAGTAAACTGGCAAGATTCAGGAACGAATCGATGGGATTCGTCTTTCAGTTCCATCATCTCCTGCCTGAATTTAGTGCCCTGGAAAATGTAATGTTACCGGGTTTAATTGCTCGACGGCAACAAGGTAAAATAAAAAAAGAGGCAGAATTGTTTTTAGAAGAAGTTGGATTAGGCGAAAGAAAAAACCATAAACCCGGTCAACTATCCTGTGGCGAGGCACAACGAGTCGCCATAGTCCGTGCTTTAATAAATAATCCTCAACTGATTTTAGCCGATGAACCAACCGGGAACTTAGATTGGCACACGGCTCAAGAAGTCTATAGCCTTCTTGAAAAACTTATAAGAGAAAAAAATCATACCCTGATTATGGTTACTCATAATGACGAGTTAGCTAAAAGAGCCGATAGGAGACTTAAATTAGTTGATGGAAAACTAAAAGAAGGGGCTTAGATGAATCATCTCGACAAATAAATTAATTCTCCCATTTTCTCATCTCCAACCGAAAGATGCCACTGAATTAATGAACTTTTTATACTTTCACTGATTATTTCTATCCTTTGCAGGTTTTTCCGAATATTCTTTAATTTTGAATTAAAACTATCCTTATCAATCATCTCCATACCTTGAAATGGTGTGCTAAGTTTAGGAATAAATGGATTGATACTGATGACTAATCGTCCTTTGAAACTGGCTTTAATATTGGAAATTAAGGTAATTAATGCCTTAATATCTTCTTGAGTCTCTGTTGGAATGCCAAGCATAAAGTATAACTTAAGGGTAAGAGGGAGATGGCTATTCAGTAATTCTATTTTCTCTATGATTTTCTCATCTGATATAGGTTTATTAATTAGTTGGCGAAGCCCTGGTGAGCCTGCCTCTGGAGCGATGGTTATAGTTTTTTGATTCAGAGTTTTTAGTAATTCTTTAGTGATTGCCTGAATTCTGAGTGAAGATAAAGATACTTCACCGCCAAGTTCTTTTATCTTCTGGCATATTTCCTGTAAATCAGGATGATTGGATATTGCCCCGCCAACCAATCCGAGCCTTTTAGTATATTTTAATCCTTCTTCTACCTGGCTAAGAATAACATTCAGGCTTCTATATCGAAATGGTTTATACAAATGGCTGGCAAGACAAAATTTACACATTTGGGGACAGCCTCTGGTCAATTCAATGAGGAACATATTGCTAAATTCAGTGTTTTTAGTTATGATGCAGGAGTTCGTTGGATAGAGGTCTAAGAAAGGAATGTGTCTTTTGCTAAACTCCTTTTGACCAGAGGATGGAACATAAACCCCAGGGATTTGATTTAAATTAAAAAGTATCTTCTCCTTTGGCAAATCTCTTGAAATTAAATAAGAATCAACAACTTCATTTACTACCTCTTCGCCTTCTCCGATTATAAATATATCCATAAATGAAGATAGTGGTTTTGGGTTAGCTGTAACCGCAGTTCCACCAGCAATGATTAAAGGGTAAGATTTATCTCTATCTCTGGACAACAATGGGATTTTTGCCAGGTCTAATATCGGCAGGATATTAAAATAGTCTAATTCAAAAGGGAGACTAAAAGCAATAATGTCAAACTCATTTAGTGGTCTTTGAGATTCAAGACTAAATAGGGTTGTTTTTGACTTCAGAAACTCCCTTAATTCCTCTTTCTCTGGTTTAAAACTCCGCTCACACCAGGTATCATCCCTTTTATTCAATAATTGATAGATAGTTTGAAATCCGAGGTTGGACATCCCAAGATAATAGGTATTCGGATAAACTAATACTACCGCTACATCTCTTCTATTCTTGTAATAAGCGCCAGTCTCCTGGTCTAATAATTTCTTAGTCTTTTCTATCAACTTCCAGGACATAATACTTAATATTCTAACTCCACTACTTTCTTTTCTTTGTCCTTTTTCAAAATAACGGTTTCTCTGGTAATCTCCACGACCTCATAACCACTAATTTTATCCCCAATACTAACTAATTGAGATTGTGGCTCC
>JBFLYA010000353.1 GCA_040757115.1 bacterium
AGTTCAGGTGCGGCGGGGAGAATTATCACAAAAGTTTGATAGCAAGATAAAACTTTGAGAGACCACAAAACTCTGACCACGGCACAGTCCCCCGCCGTCAACTGCAACGCAGGGTTAGACAAAAGCTCTCATTCGCTGTCTTTTCCTTTTCCTCTGCCTCACCGAATTATTGTGCATTCCACATTCACGGTTTGCCCCTACTAATATCCTATCTCATGTCTATTCTTCAACAATATAAAGAGTAAATCTTGAACCCGCATGAAGCCCATTTGTAGCCGAATGCTTAATACCAATTTTTGTTATAAAACTATAAGCGTGTCGTGTATGGACCCCACGATATTCCTCAAGACTAATCGGTGGCCATCCAAATTCAGATCTTGAGTACGCTGTGAACAACCCAGTTTGCTACCACCATTCACGGACACGAATTTCGTATACAAGGTTTGCTCTCGAATGAGAGTCAAGATAAAGAACATAGGGATCATTATATTTTGCTGTCGTTAAAGAACTGCCAGACGCTTTAGTGCGCTGCGTTGAATAGTTTGTAGTTACATAGTCCCCGTCAAAGTAAACACCGATCCAACCCGCACCTGCTGCCGGATTATTTGCAATCTCTGCGTCAAGAATGTATCGTCTATCTGGCAATAGCTGAAACTCAACAGTTGTAGTGTCCCCTGGCAGTACTACCTGAGAAACTATCCGTATAATTCCTTTTCCTACAATTGTTCCGGACGCTTTTACATCACCTATAATATCCAGCTTTGCCGCAGGTTCGGTAGTTCCGATACCGATATTGCCTTCCTTGGTAATTCGCATCCGTTCCTGCCAACCAGTTGTATCCTTGGTGGAAAACACCATATCATCTGTTGGAGTACCACCCGGTACACAATTACCTATTGTCCAATCATATTGACCCGGAACCTCACCACCTACAAAACACCCTAAACCACCCATAAGGTTACCAGCAGATGGAGTAAGAATAGCATCTGCACTGTAAATTTGTGCTGCAAAGGCAGATGTAGGGCTGATAATTAGCCCAACTAACAACATCACTGAAATTATTGTCTTTTTCATTTTTTTACTTCCTTTTTAGTTTTTGTCGAGATATGAATCTCGACCTACATATCTGTTACCTTGTACACTAATCAGGCATCGTCATTGGGTTTTAGGTTGTGCTGCTCGAATTGTCAATAGTTTTTCGGTTAAGGGTTTTAACGATATACGATTACCCTTTACCGTTTCGAGCTGCGTAACCCTTCAACGCCTACCCTTGCCCGACAATAAATTTTGGAGGAGGTTTTTTCACCATCTTTCTTTGCAAGATTGGGCTCATACAAGGTACTTTATATTTTAACCGTAACAACTTCTTGTAGGTCGATTTTCCAAAATCGACATCTCTTTTGTCTTAGATATGGATCTGACCTACATATATTTTTACGGGTTATATGGGGTAGAAATTAAACTTTAGAAGCATTATTTATTTTTTAGTAAGGTTGAATCAATCTACTTGAAAAGCTAATTAAACATGATTACCCCTTGAGATACTACAAAACTTTCAATTACGGCACAATCCCCCGCCGTCCACTGCAACGATTTGTTAGGTCAATAAACTTCATCATGTTTTCCTATATCTACAAATACCACCCTATTCCTATCAGCAAAATAAAATATTACCCGGACATCGTATTCAATATTAAAACTCCATAATTCTTGTAGTCTTCCTGATAACTTGTGTGTCTTCAAAATTCTATCAAAAGGATCTTTTGTAAACATCTCTACTCTTTCCCAAAATTTCCGTTCTAACTCATCAGACCATTTAATCCTTTTCTTATACGCTCTTTTAAAAGAAGAACTAAAACTGATTTCTATCATTTTTCTACCATTTTCCTTAGTTTGCGGACATCACTTGAAAATTCTAACTTCCCTTCTTCAAATTCTTTCAAGCTATTTTGATAATTTTTATAGATTTCTTCTCTCCGTTCCTCTATAAGATACCTCTCCGTCAAAAATTTAAGTTCCTCTTTTTCTTCAATTGATAATGATTTTACAGTGTCAATTAAATTATCATATGTCAATGTATTCATGATTATCCTCCAATTTTTCAGGTCTAACGATTGAGCTAAGCTGCGGCGGGCTTGCCCGCCGTCAGCTTCAGCGATTGGTTAGACAAAAGATTCACTCCGCCGTCTTTCTCCTTTCTTCTTTTTGATAGTTAATTCTCACTTCGAGGTATGACCCCAATAACTTCTAACGTTTTATTCTTCTATTTCTACTATCTCACCCGCGGCGCCGTTCCGGATAAGTTTGATGCTGATGACATAGATGTCAGACTTCCCGGGCCAGACCGAAAAGCCGATTCCGAAAGGCGTGCCCTTGACAAAAGGGATCTGATACACCGGCATCTGGACAATGTATCTCCCGGCTTTGGTTGGCGCGACCCCGATATATTGGGCATGCCCGTGTGGTTTAGCCGGGCCTATCTGCATAGACCAAGTGGCGATGGGGTGCGTTGGCTTCTTCACCGCATATTCGACCTCCATGCAGTCATATTCTTTCAAGTCACAGGGTAGTTTCTGCCAGAAATTGATAGAGCCGGGGGCTCCGGAAACGGATAATTTAGCACTCCCCTCATATTCCTCTGACCAGGATACTTTCCCTTTTGAACACCCCTTATAGTTGCTCGCCCAAATCCCATCGGTTTTCCATTCGCTGACAGAATCTTCATCCTTAAAATCCCATTGCTTGATAACATAGGAATCATCATCATTCGAAGCTAATGATGATTTACCAACCCCTACAACCAACCCTACTATGCAAAGCAAAACTAAAATGTTTTTCTTCATCTTAAAACCTCCTCGTATAATATGTTTAATATAGTTATTAATTAATTTATAATTAATATTTAATAATATTTCTCTCCTCATGGGAGAGTTTATGAAATCTTTGATTGTGAACAAAAAGAAACTTGACTTTTATG
>JBFLYA010000354.1 GCA_040757115.1 bacterium
AACCCCAAGACCAATCCCGCAATTCCTATTTTCTTAACTTTTCTCATTTTCATTCACCTCGTATGCAATGAACGCATTGTCTTTTCCAGGGAATCCTTATGACAAGGAACTACTACTAAATGGATATGGTTTGTCATCAAGCAATACGCCCATATCTTTAATCCATGTCTTTCTGAATACACCTTGAGCCATTCAAGATACCTCTTGCGGTCTTCGTCTCCAAAAAATATATCCTCTCTCCTGTTACCTCGTTGGGTTACATGGTAAGGAATGATGAAATAATGACCATCAAAGACCTCTCCTCTTATCTTAAAATCAACAAGAAGACCATCTATAAACTCGCAAAACTTGGTAAATTGCCTGGTGTCAAAATCCGCCGGGACTATTTAAATGTGAGGTTAATAGATTCTACACTCAATGCTTCTTTTTCAAATTCTCTTAATTCAGTTTCCTTAAACACATCCTTCTCAACAAGGTCTACAAATACTACATAAATCCTTGAAAATTCTTTGCCGGGAGTTTTTCTCAAAATTCTACCCATTCTCTGAATCCACTGTCGAACACTGCTTGTTCCAGCAACTATAATACCTGCATTAGCTTCAGGGACATCAAAACCCTCGTCAAGAGCTCGGCAGGAAACAAGCATTTTAATATTTCCCTTTCTATAATTTGAGATATTTTCAAGCCTTTTATCGAAGGGTAAGTGAGCATGATATATTCCTACTTTAAAGTCCCTTTCCTTAAGATATTCATAAATCTTTCCCGCTACCTCAATCCTTTCGTGAAAGATTAATACCCTTTCATCTTTAAGATTTTCATCAGAGATAAGCCATTTCAAAGCCTCAAGTTTTGACCTTGATGTGTGAATTATTCCTTTCCTTACATTCAGCAAAGAAGTATATCGTGCGATTACATTATCCTGCGTTTTCTCATACAGGGAACCCAATTTCTTGAAAAATTCAGAAGGCTTCGTTGCTTTTAATTCAGGATACTTTGAGAATAATATTCTACTTACTTTGCTGATTTGGTCTGTATATTCTTCATATTTGGAATACTCATGCTCTGTGAGCTTTACTTTCATCCTTTTCAATCTGTATGGTGGGATGACACCATCTCTCAAAGCATCATTGTAAGAATAGGAGAAGATTATTTTCCCTAAATTCGGTGCGATTTTTTCTTCAAAACCAAGATCGCCATATCTTTCTGGTGTTGCAGAAAGGCCAAGGGTATAGGAATAATTGACTTCAAAGATTTTGGAATTCTCTTTGCTTCCATAACGGTGGCACTCATCGGCAATTAGGAATGTATCATCATCAGAAAAATAATTTTTGAAATGTTCTGATATATATTCTCTTGCCGAGTTCACGATGTAGAGCAACAAGAGCCGGTCATCAAGGCTCTCTTTCTCATGCCCATAAAATATAGCTATCTTTTCTCTGGGTATATTCAGCTTGTCCATTAAGCTAATTAGCCACTGGTCAAGAAGAGCGGAGGTAGGCACTATTATTATTGTTTTAAGGCCGCCATCTTTGTATGCTGTAGACCTGTAAAGGTCTGAAATTAAGGATAAAGCAAAAACAGTTTTGCCAGCGCCTGTTACGACTCTTACAATTCCCTTCCCGTTATTTTCCCACCACGCTTTTTTTGCTTCTTTTTGCCACCGATAGAGTTCTACAGGAAGCCTAAATGGTGTAGATTGAATAGTCTCTACAGAATAATCTTCTTTTAACTTTTTACATATAGGACATTCTTCATCGTCACAGGTTTTGTCAAAATCCATTATTGATGCAAGACGTTTCAATGAGTCTTCCAAAATAGGATTAAGCGAAGGAGGGATACCTTTACCCTTGGTAAGATACCATCCAGATTTTTCCAGAGCATTTATTAAGGTTTTTTCTATACCAAAAACCTTTGCCCTTCTTGCAAGATGATGTAAATGCCAGCCCTGCCATTGTTCTTTCATGATTGTAAGTTAAGTGGTGCATGAAAATGTTTTAAATCCAGGCGTTTGACCCTGCCTATTACAGGGTATAAATGGAATTCCTCATTCTTATAAACTGCCATTGGTCTCTCGTCGCTTTCCACAACCTTTATATCGCCTTCCATCACAAGTTGAATAATATAACTTCCAGCAACAAGGTGGTTGGCATTATCCTGTAAAATATTTCTTATATATCTTGCTATCTCACCCCTGTTTTCTGCATAATACAACAGACTGTCAAGACCATAAACGGCAAAATCACGAGGGAATCTTTTCCCATTATGCAGGTCTTTGAGAAATTGAATGATACTGATATTTTCTCTGAAAATATCAGGATTACTCTTCTCGATAATATTGAAACCTATATCCATCTTTACCACCTGTCTTTTATTATTTTCATTATGTTAGTATAAGTTTTACCATTTTCAACTTCATTTAAGATTTCAAGAGCCTTAAAGACCCTTGCATTTTTCCACAGACCCTTTTCACTCTCAGAGAGTCCCTTTTCAAATGAGAATAATTTGTCATTTATAAACAGCCAGTAGAGATAATGCACTCTATCAATTATGGAGAGGTTTTCTCTATGTTTGGATTCCAGTATTGTCTTTCGTTCTGATGGTGTCAAAACAAGCAATTGATTGCCCTCTCTTTCCACAAGGCATGAATCAATGACCTCTTTGACTCCAAGACTTCTCATCTTTAAAGCCTTGTTAAGTGCTTCATAAGATACGCTCGTTTTACCAGCAAGATAGAAGAGATAAATTGCAGTTAGGGTATCTGTTTCACCTGCAACCTGATTGAACCTTGTATGCATCAACTGTGAGTCCACAATTTCCCTGATTGAAGAAAGAGCGGAATCAATGGAAACTCTATTCTCTCCTTTATAGACTTCGGGATAATGCTTTGAATAAACCTCAAGGCACTTACCGATGGTTACCACAAAGACATCTTCTGAAGAGAGATTTTTTTTGTGCTTTTCCAGTCT
>JBFLYA010000355.1 GCA_040757115.1 bacterium
CGTTCTTCGTCCGTTAATTCAACTATATACTTTTTTTCATTTTGGTTCCTCCTTGCCTCAAGAGTTTATATTATTATCGGCAAGAATGACCAAAATCTTAATCAAATCATTGGCGACAGAGCACTAGATGAGGAGTAGCCTGTAATTCTTTTATATTTTTAGCACCGATACAAAACATAACTGTTTTTAATTCCTCTATCCATTGCTTTATAATAATAGTTATATCTGCAGGTGATTTAGTTGCTGAATGAAGTAATGGTAAACCAATTCCCACAATATCAGCACCCATAGCGATTGCCTTTGCAATATCAATCCCTGTTTTAATACCTCCTGATGCAATTATAGTTAATTTTGTATTCTTTCGGTTTTTTGTATTAATTACTTCTTGGACCATTCGGAGCGATATTGCTGTAGGAATTCCCCATTTTGTAAAAAGATATTCTCCATCTCTTAATTTTTTAGGACAGACCCGTAATTGCTCAATAAGAGCCCAACATGTACCACCAGATCCACTTATATCAATTCCTGCTACCCCTATTTCTTGTAGTTTTTTAGCTACATCATATGAAATTCCACAACCAACCTCTTTTATTATTACAGGTACATTTAATTCCCTAACAAGTTTTTCTATTTTGGATACCAGTCCTTTGAAATTTACATTACCCCCTTTTTGGAGAGCTTCTTGAAGAGGATTTAGATGTAAAAATAAAGCATCAGCTTCTATCATTTCTATAGCTTGTTGACATTCCTTTAATCCATAACCATAGTTTAATTGAACTGCACCAAGATTAGCAAATAAAAGAATATCTGGGGACACATCCCTTACCTTAAATAAATAGGATAAGTTGGGATTTTCTCTACCTATCCGTTGAGAACCTATTCCCATAGAAATATTTAAACTCTGAGCTACTTGAGCTAAGTTTTTATTGATCTTACTACTAAATGAAGTCCCACCTATCATAGAGGATATGAGTAAGGGGCTATTGAGTTTCTTCCCAAATAATCTTGTTGACACGTCAATCTCATCTCTATTAATTTCTGGAAGTGCCTGATGAATAAATTGATATCTTTCAAACTCATTAGTAAGATCTTTAAAATTCACATTTTCCTCTAAGCAGATTTTGAGTTGTTCTTCTTTTCTTCTATAGTGATATAAATAATTCAGAATTATTCCTCCTTAAACTAATTTATGATTAGACTTCTGCAAAATAGCACTTTTTTGTCATTCCGCACTTGATGCAGAATCTAGAAGTCATTTATTTCCAATGGATTCCCGCTTTCGTGGGAATGACAAATGAAGTGAAAATTCTCATTTTACAGAACTCTTTAATTTATGATTCTTAAATTAGTTTTCCTAAGATTTTGAGTGATGTCTGGAATTAGCTTTAAAGAAGTGATTAGTTCCTTGGAATATAAACTCTTCGCTTTATGAGTAGTTTAGCAACGCTAACGTTTCGTACTCAAAGAATTTAGTTTATCATTTAAGTTAAACTCGGACACCACCAGATTTTGAAATTCTAATGTTTAAATATACTCAAATTTCTAAAGGAAAATTGAATGTGTTCTATCAAAACTTTGAGAAGACCTAAGAATAAATAGAGTATAAAGAACATCTTTTCTAAATTTGTTTTATTACTTTTTAGTGGAAGATAAAATTTATTTTTCTTAATCCTTTTTAAAATAAATTCATATTTGGCAAAAAGTGCAACGACTGCTAATTTATACCTCAAAGATGGAACAGTTTTTAAATTTTGTTTTTCTATCAAAAAGTAATCTTCTGCAAATTTTACTTTCTCTTGCACCCATTGTCTAAAAGATGGAGTGTTAATATAATTTAACTCTATCTTATAATCTCCAATGTCTTCGACAGGTATATTAATCCATCCTTGATATAAATCTTCAATAAAATCTCTAAGGATGTGAATTTGTTTACAAGCTATACCACCATAAGGTTTAGAGGAAAGGGAATAATTTCCCTTAGGTTTACAAAAAAATAAAAAAGTATTAAGGTATGAGGTGACTTCTATTTCTATAAATTTATAAAGTTCCTTTTTCTGGGGAATTAAATTTTCTCTCTGTATATCATATTCTATAGCAGAGAACATTCCCAATATATGATTTTTTAATCTTAGTCCATTTTGTAAATCAAACAGAGCTAAATAATAAATGTACTTTTCTTCCTCTATCAGATATTTTTCTTTTAGTTCTTTATCCGCATAAGTTTTTAAAAGAATCTCTCGCTGGGAGTTTATAAAGTAAATTTTCTCTTCATAACTTCGGTTTGGTAAATCAGCTATATCATCAACCCATCGAAAGTAAAAGTACCAAAGGAAAAAGTATTCTTTACATCCTCTATTGAAAAATAGTTGAGCCAAAATATATATGTATGGATGTTTCTCTTTTGTCCTTTTTTTGGCAGTGAGGAGTATTTTATGTAGCTCCTCTTTTATTTGATTATATTGAGTAAACATTTCCACTTATTTCCATATGATTCAAAATAATTAACAATCTTTTATAACCTAATTCAATCCACTTTAATATTTATGAGTCTAATTCACTTTGATAAAAGCACAGCACGACTCTAGAAAAGTTAGCACTTACAATATAAAAAGATATTCTAAATACCTTGTCATACTCCAAGAGATAAACTATTTTTTGTTTTATCCCAATATAAAAATGCCTTTTGATAAAGTGTTTTTGCAAGGCTGATAAGTAATCTTAAGGGTTGAATCAAGAGGAAATTGTCAATATTATTTAATACACATTCACTTTCTTTCTGCAAATCTGGATGAATAAAACTATTAAATATTCTAACAACAACATCGCTTTCTAATATAGTCCTGATAATCTCATCACTCTGTTGTGTTTTTCTCGCTTGTATAAATCTCTTCTTCAAATTAATAGCCCGTTCAATAAGAGTATCTATGGGTAAATTAATATCTTGTTCACTAT
>JBFLYA010000356.1 GCA_040757115.1 bacterium
ATTATCTCAGTAAGTAGATTTTCTTGATATTCTTCTCTGATATCTCCATATCCCCTTTATCCCCTTATCCCCCTTCTTATACTAACTACGATCAAAATATTCCTATTTCACAGGTCGAAAAATTTTATTCTTCAGACCTGCGTTTCAAATTAAAAAGTTGACAAAATAGAATTAAATATGATAGAATTTAATTATACCCAAATAAATTGAGTTTGCAAATATTTTGCTCTAAAAAGGGAGCAAGGATTCGAGGGGGCAAGGATTCAAGGAAGGTGAAAAATAAGGTGTTCACTCGCCCCCTGGCTCCCTTGCCCCCTTGAATCCTTTCAAGAAAGTTTTTGCAAACCTGTTTTCTTTGAGTATATCTTTTCAAGTAGATTGATTCAACCTGACTAAAAAATAAATAATGCTTCTGAAGTTTAATTTCTAACCCCATATAACCCGTAAAAATATATGTAGGTCGAGATTCATATCTAAGACAAAAGAGATGTCGATTTTGGAAAATCGACCTACAAGAAGTTTTTACGGTTAAAATATAAAGTACCTTGTATGAGCCCAATCTTGCAAAGAAAGGTGGTGAAAAAACATCCTCCAAAATTTATTGCCGGGCAATCGTATAAGGGAAAGAAAAAGTGTAAGCAAAGGAGATAAGGAGATAGAGGAGAGAAGGAGATATTTTTTAAAATCAATCTCCATATCTCCAATATCACCACATCTCCATTTTTACACAGACAAAAACTAAAAAGGAGGAAGTAAAAAAATGAAAAAGACAATAATTTCAGTGATGTTATTAATTGGGCTAATTATCAGCCCTACATCTGCCTTTACAGCACAAATTTACAGTGCAGATGCTATTCTTACTCCAGCTGCTGGTAACCTTATGGGTGGTTTAGGCTGTTTTGTAGGTGGTGAGTTTCCAGGTCAATATGATTGGACAATAGGTAATTGTGTCCCTGGTGGTACTCCAACAGATGATATGGTGTTTTCAACCAATGATGGTGGTTGGCAGGAGAGGATGCGCATTACCAAAGATGGAAATGTCGGCATCGGGACGAGAGAGCCAGAAACAAAGTTAGATGTGAAGGGTGAAGCAGTATTTGGCAACAATCCGTATACCCGACTTCGCATTCGCGAGGGGCACGTTCCTCAGAATGATAATCTTGCTCTGGATTTTGTAAAGGTCACAAATTTTAATGAAGTGGCAGGAAGAATTGAATTCGACGGGTACCAATATCAACCCTTCCACCAATCCCAGATTAGATTCTTCACGAGGAAGTCAGGAGAGTCATTGCAAGAGCGAATGGTAATCAACGAATCTGGCAATGTCGGCATCGGGACGACGGGGCCGAATTACAAATTAGATGTAGAAGGTGATGTGCAAGCACATGCATACCACACCGGCGACATTTTCTTCCAAAAAGATGGCGAAGAGCTCTGGCGGATGTTTGAAGATAAAGAGGGGTTATATCTTGAAAGCCTAAAGACTGGTAAGGTTTACAGATTTTTATTGCAGGAAGTGAAGAAGTAGTTGTAGGTGATAAACCAGGTAAAATGGTTTGAACATTGACCGGTAGGAGGTGTTCTTCTGAGCATCTCCTACCGGGAGTTCTATCTCACGAACTTTCGCTAAATTTTTCAGACAGGATAACAGGATAAGCAGGATAAAAAAATATCCTGTTCATCCTATCAAAAGATTTTATTAAAAAAACTGGCGTAGATTTATGCAGGAGGATGAAAAGGAGAAGTAAAACTCAAGGAGGTGATGAAAATTGTTAACCGTGCGACCAACTGAGGAGGAAGTAATTACTTTACCAAGAAATATCTGTAACATGCTGGGATTCTATGAAAAAGGAGATGTGGAAGTGGAGGTAAAGGAGAAAATGCTTTGGATTTATAAGGTGAGTCGAGATGACAAAGATGTTAAAGATTTAGAAAGATTCAAAAGGGCAAAAGGTAGTTGGAAAGGAGTTGATGTTAATCTTATCTATAAGGAGTTATCTGAGTCATGGAAAAAGTGGCAACCCAAAGAATTTGTATAGATACAGATGTAATAATTGATTATTTAAGAGAAACTCCAGTCTATGGAGATGTATTATCATGGGTGCTTGAGGAATATGAATGTTTTGTTTCTCCAGTTACTACTTACGAACTCTATTATGGGGGCTTCTACTCCGGAGAGATGGAAGGAGTTAGAGATGTGCTTTCTTCCTTAACATCTCTTCACTGGGATGATAAATCTTCCGAAGAAGCGGCAAGGATTCATGTGCATTTAATTAAACAGGGGCTGGATATTGGAGTAAAGGATATCCTGACTGCAGGTAACTGCTTATCTTCAAATCTCTCACTTCTTACCAGGAATGTTAACCATTTCTTACGAGTACCCGGGCTAAATGTTATTAGTGTTGAGGATATTGTCAAGAACAGGGAGGAAGTTAATAGTGAGTTGGAATCTGAAGATTAAAATACGGCAATGTCGGCATTGGCACAACGGTGCCATCATACGAATTGGATGTTGAAGGTGATGTCCGGGCTCATGCATACCAGACCGCTGATATTTTCTTCCAAAAAGATGGCGAAAAGCTCTGGCGAATGTTTGAAGATGAAGAGGGGTTATATCTTGAAAACCTAAAGACTGGTAAGGTTGACAGATTTTTATTGCAAGAGGTGAAGAAGTAGTTGTAGGTGATAAACCAGGTAAAATGGTTTGAACATTGACCGGTAGGGGGGTGTTCTTTGAGCATCTCCTACCGGTAGTTCTATCTCACGAACTTTTGCTAAATTTTTTGTAAGCGTTCAGGCTATATATCAAAAGTGTAAGAAAGGGGATAAGGAGATAAGAGTGATATGGAGATAAGATAATAGAAATAGATTGAAATTTATAGAAATAGGTAGAAATTGATTGTGGAAAACAA
>JBFLYA010000357.1 GCA_040757115.1 bacterium
GGTTCAGTAACTCTTGCCTCAATAACTGCTATGGTAAGAAACAATGAAACTAAAAGATGGTTTGAAGAGGGTAAGATAGAACTCAAATTGGCAGCATAAAATCTAACCGCACAGGTCGAAATTTTGCAAATTACTATGAATAATCTCCATATCTTTCTTTATCTCTTTATCTCCTTATCCCCTTTTTTACACCAAATCTGCATAGATTTTACTATTAGCGTTATTTTCAGACACCACCAAAAATTCAGGGAGTGAAGTTTTGAGGATGGTTTCCCAAATGTCACTAATTTCCTGCATAAATAGAGTCTATAGTCTTGTGTCTGATGTCCAGTGTCTGAATCACAGGCCCAAACTAAAATCTTATTGACATAATGATGAGATATTTGGTATAATTAGAATAAAACTTAAATACAGGAGGTGTAAAAATGCCAGTTATTGCTATTCCAAAACCATTAAGGGAAAAATTAGGTGAAGATGGGATTGATTCTCTAATTGATGTGCTTAACAAATCAGAGGAAAGGGTAAAAGAAGATGTTATTACCTTATCAGCAGAAAAGTTTGAAAGAAGACTCTCTCAGGAGATTAGTGGAGTAAGGTCTGACCTTGCCATCCTTGAGGGAAAGTTTGAAACAAGAATCACTCAAGAAACCTCAAAGATTGACAAAAGAATAACTGAGGAAGTGTCTATGCTTGAAGTCAAACTTGACAAAAGAATAACAGAAGAAACAGCTAAACTTGACAAAAGAATAACTGAGGAGGTCTCTAATGTTAATGAAAGAATTTCAGAGGTAAGGGTTGAATTAAAGGCTACTTACGCCAGCATAATAAGATGGATGTTTATCTTCTATCTTGGCCAGATTGGTGCTATAATGGCCATCTTATTTGCCTTTTTTAAAAGATGATGCACAGAAAAGGAGCAATGGGGTCAATGGCAATTGAAAACTGAGCCATTTTTGGCAATCGAAAATTGGGTGGTGTCTCAAAATAACTCTAATAGTGAAATCTATGCAGATTTGGTGTAAAAAAGGGGATAAGGAGATAAAGGGAGATATGAAGATTATTCATTGTAATTTCCAAAATTTTAGAATGAATTTATCTTCTAATCTTCATAATCCCCATAATCTCCATATCTCCTTTTCGGACACTATTTTAACCTTTATAATAGATTAAGACTACCCCAAAATCATTTATGCCAAAAAGTAATCTCTTTATAAAAACTTCCTTCCGCCGGCAGGAGTTCAGATGGTTTTTTATTCGGTATACTTTTTGGTCTAATATCACCCAAACCTCTTGTTTTGATTTGGAATTCAATTTCACTAGCTTCAGCCTCATTTATCCCTATCTCTCCTGAGGCAGAATCTTTTCTTCCTCTGGAAGCGATATGGATAATATCTTCTGCAGGTTCTTTAGTAGCCAGCAGGAAGATTGTCTCCTTACCTATAGTCTCATCAAGATAGAACCATGTGTCAGGTTTTGGAATCCAGTAGTCTATATTTTTTACTGGATTCTTTTCAGGGGTGAATTTTGCATTTGGAAATAGTTGAGTCATCTTTCCTGAGGTATCCTTTTGGAAGATATAGACATAGCATAGCTGTTCAGGTTTGAAGTAAACCTTGTAGTTATCTTTTGAGGTAAGCGTCATATTATTCCACATCTTTGCTGGCTTACCGTCTTTTTCGTAAAGGAAACTTACATTTAAAGAAAGTCTTGGAGGATTAATAATTGGTAAGTCTTCTTCCTCTACCCTTTCTATCTCCACACGGCGATTTAAAGCATAAGAGGCTTCATCATTTCCATTGACAACCGGTCTGTCTTCACCATAGCCACGAGTAATAAGTTTTTCCGCAGGAATAGAAAAGTGGGCAATTAAATATTTCTTTACACTTTCAGCCCTTTTTTCAGAGAGGGTTTGATTATATTCCCTTGAACCACGCGAATCAGTATGGCCGGCTATCTTAAATTTGACTTTTGCCAACTTTTGAGAAGATAACGCCTTTCCTATTTCATTAAGCTGAGGGATGGCTTGCTTGGATATTGTAGATCTGTTGTAATCAAAGTGTATCCTAAATACCATTTTTGAAGTATCCCTGATACCATCAACGGTTCTTGTAGTTACTCTTCCTAAAACACCCCTTGTAGTTTCAGCCTGAATTACACCATATTTATCAATATCATTAAGAATAGCCTTTGTATGAGAAAGCCTCTTTTGATATAATTGATATAATTTATTATCAGGGTTTAACTTGAGCCCTTTTTCATACCAACTTTTCGCTTCTTCATACCTTCCTGTCTTAAAATATACATCACCCAAACCAAAATAGGGATCAGAGGCATCAGGTCTTAGTTTATTAACTACTTCCTGATATTGAGTTATGGCATCTTCATATCTTTCGAGGTTCTCGTAGACATCTCCTAAGTTATTATGTGCCTCAGCATAATCAGGATATAACTCTATTGCCTTGCTGTAAAAGTATTCCTTCTGTCTCAACACCTCTACTGAACAGGCATTGCGAACTTCACTTCTTAGACCAAGCGCCTTTTGAAAGAGCTCTTTTGCTTTTTCCTTATCCTCTCCTTGAGCTTGAGATAAGAGAGCAAAATTCAAACAAAGAGAGAAAATTGTAACCTTAAATAGTATTTTTACTAACATTTTTTTACACCTCCTCATATAGCCTTTTGCTGAAGGAGTTTAATCTCCTTCTACTTTTAATTATCGAATCAATTTCTATTTTTTCTCACCACCTCCTTTAAATCTCGTGAGGGTCGGACTTATTCTAACCCCACATCAGAAGTAGGATTAGAGAGATTATGTAATAATTACACCTCCCATCCTTAAATCCTTCCCTTATCTCTTTGTCCTCCCCTTTAATCTTTCCTTAAAATCAATATTTTTGTTTAGGAATATTCTTA
>JBFLYA010000358.1 GCA_040757115.1 bacterium
TTCCACAATCAATTTCTACCTATTTCTATAAATTTCAATCTATTTCTATTATCTTATCTCCATATCACTCTTATCTCCTTATCCCCTTTCTTACACTTTTGATATATAGCCTGAACGGTTACAATAAGCGGTTAGGTCTAAGAAAATGAAAATTACTTTATTTATTATAATTTTTTTAATTTTGCTACTTTGCTTATTTCTAACCATAATAAAAAAAGGAAAAAAAAAGAAGGTCAAAGAAAGATTAAAACCCTATATTGGACCACTTTTTATCCCACAAATAACCAATATTGAGCAAAAAGAAAGCCTGTCAGATAAACTTGGGACTAAACTAATAAATTTTATATTTTTTAAAGGATACCAGGCAAAGATTAAGGATAAATTAGCCAAAGCAGGTGTTTTACTTCGACCGTCGGAATTCATCTTGATTAATTTATTTATATCTCTTTGTTTTGCGGGTATTGGCATAGTCATTTTTCCAAAGATATTCTTCATTAGTCTTTTTGCTGGAGGTAGTTTTGGATATTTTCTTCCGCATTTTTTTTTACATCATCTCAAAAAAAAGAGGTTATCTATCTTCACCAGCCAGTTATGTAATGTTATTTCGCTAATCTCAAATTCTCTTAAAGCCGGATATAGCTTTTTGCAAGCATTGGATATGGTGGCTAAAGAAACCTCCCCGCCAATATCTGTTGAATTCAGTCGGGTCTTACGCGAGGATAATTTGGGCGTCCCATTAGATAAGGCACTTGAAAACCTTGTTAAGCGGATAGAAAGTGAAGATTTAGATTTAGTCGTAACTGCAGTATTGATTCAAAAGCAAATTGGTGGAAATCTGTCAGAGATTTTAGACCGTGTCGCATACACTATCCGGGAACGAATCCGAATTAAAGGAGAGATAAAAACATTGACCGCTCAAGGACGGCTATCTGGACTTATTGTCTCACTTTTACCCGTTATCTTAGGATTAATCCTCAGTCTTCTCCAACCTGATATTTATAAACTCCTTATCACCGAACGGATGGGCTGGTTAATAATTGGGATAGGTGTAACAATGCAAATCATTGGAATATTAATTATAAAAAAATTAATTCGGGTGGAAGTATGAGGGTGGTGTTTAGCGTGTTCTGAATGATGCTAATTTAAGGTGTAACTCTTGTAAAATATTCCACGAGAAGCTTAATGCAAATATCAAAATGTAAAAAGCAAAATGACAAAGTAAAATGCAAAAGTACTTGTAAGTCAATAGAAAAAATCAAATATTAAAAATCAAAAATAAGAATAAAAGAATTCCTTAATTTTGATATTTGCTCTTTGATTTTTGATATGATATTTGATATGTCATTTTGCATTTTAATATTTAATTTTTAATTTTGGATTACAAAACTTATTGTATTTCAAATAGTTTTGTAATAACTCAATACTTTTCCTTCATGTTCTCTGACCACGCTAAACAGGTACAGTATAAGGGAGTGACAGAGGTGGATGTGATGAATTTTTTATTAGTGATGATAATTTTTATGGTTATTACTACTTTTTCTCTGGTAATTATAGGAGTCCTTACATCCAGAAGGGCAAAAGTTATCAATCGACTTAAAAAGGTAACATCAGATAGAACACCTGAACAAGTAGTAATCTCTTTAGACGAAGAGGAGTTAAGAAAACCCTTTTTTGAGCGGATGATTAAGCCTGTTATCCAGAAAATAGCATTAAAATTTACCCGAAAAGAAGGCTCTTCGGCGTATCAAGATAAACTTTTAACTCAACTTATTATGGCGGGAAATCCAGGGAATTTACAACCCGGTGAATTTATTGTCATCCAATTTTTGATAAGTTTGGTTTTATTATTTGTTATTTTAATATTGTGTCTATTTATTAATCTAAACCCACCTATTTTAATTCTTGTTTTTACCTTAACTGGTTTTGGATTTGGGTTTGTGGGACCTAAATTTTGGTTAAGTAAGCAAGTTACAATAAGGAAGCGGCAAATTTCAAGGTCATTACCAGGCACCCTTGACTTATTACAGGTAAGTATGGAGGCAGGATTAGGATTTGATTTAGCTTTATCAAAGGTGGTGGAGAAGGTTAAAGGACCGCTGGCTTTTGAGTTCAAAAAGGCATTAGAAGAGATTATGGTTGGCAAGAATCGAAAGGAGGCGTTGAAAGATATTAGCAAACGCACACAAGTAGAAGATTTACAATTGTTTATTAACAATATTATTCAAGCCGAACAACTTGGTGTGGGTATCGCCAGGGTAATTCAGGTTCAGTCAGACCAAATCAGGGTTCTTCAACGACAACGGGCAGAAGAGCAGGCAATGAAAGTCCCTATCAAGATGCTCTTTCCACTCATCTTCTTCATTTTCCCCACTATCCTTCTGGTTGTCCTGGGTCCTGTCTTGCTTAAAATTATTAGCGAATTAGGCACAACAACAATCAAGTTTAGCTTTTGAGTGGAAATAAGGAATATGGATAAGGTCGAATTATTTAAAAAAGTAGATAAGATAATTGGGACACCGATTTGTTTTGTTTTAGGTGTATTAGATAAGCTGTTCTTCAGGAAACGGATTTCACAACATCACTGGCAGAGAATTTTGGTTATCAAACTAATTGCTATTGGAGACTTAGTCGTAGCACTTCCAACCATAAAGGCACTGAGAAAAAGTTTTCCAGAGGCATATCTAACAATATTAGTCACTCCACGCGTAAAAGAAGTAGTTGAAGGCTGTCCATATCTTGACCGTATTATCTACTATGACATATTAAATACAGGAATAGCTGGGTTATTCAAGATTATCTCTTTGTTAAGGAAGGAGGAGTTTGATGTTGTGCTTGAATTAGACCATTATTACCGTATCACCAGTTTAATCACATTTTTTGCCGGGATAAAGAACCGTGTAGGTTTTGATT
>JBFLYA010000359.1 GCA_040757115.1 bacterium
CCTCCCTTTTATAATTAATATCGGGAGGAAATAGATAATACTTAATACTTTAATTGTCAATTTGTTATAAAAAAACGCAAAAATTTAGTTAGTCTTCAAAAGAGAGATGAGGAAAAAGAAAGATTAAGAAAAATAAAAAGTAAGGATAAAAAGGAGATGTTCAAATTCAAAGAGATAGGCAGTTTTGCAGTTTTTAGAAAATTCACCCCCAAAAACTACCCCCTTTCCTAAAAAACGACTTTTTCAACACCCTCACAAAAATTTGTTGACAGATAAGGTAGGTTTGTGGTAATATATTTATGGAATTAAAAATGAGATATAGATACGCTTTAATTTCTTTAATTATTTTAATGAGTGGTTGTGTAGCACCGTTGCCAAATTTGTTAATAAAAGACAACATTAGAGATGATGGAATTTCTTTTACAAAAGATAATTTTTTTTGGATTAGTCCTGATATTTGGCTGGATAATAATGGTGATGGTCAGCCTGATGAAATGGCAAAAATTGGGAAATCCAATAAACTATTTGCCAGAATACATAACATTGGAACCGCAGAGGCAAGAGATGTAAAAGTAAAATTCTATGTTAATCGCGGTAATACTTATTTTTCATTCACTGAGGGGGCTTTAATTGGGACTAATGTTATCTCAAATATAGAGGCAGGCGAAACTACCATTACTTCTATCTCATGGGAGAATGTTAATGAAGCAAATTGCTGGTCTTATGGAGTAGCGGTAGAAAGTGCTGATGACCCAATTATTTCTAATGAACCAGTGAATGAGTCCAACCTGGCGTATAGAAGTTTTTGGACTGTTTATACATATTCGGGTAGGCCGGTAATCTTAAAATTTAGAATCCAAAATCCCCTGTCTGTAAAGACAAGAGTTAATTTAACTTTAGATACTCAAAATTTACCAGGCAAGTGGGGGGCTTTTTTAGGAAAAGGCTCTTTTGAGTTACGGGCTAAAGAGTCAAAACCAGTCTTATTAATGGTTACCCCACCTATTAATTCGGAAAAAAAAGAGGCATTACTCAATGTTATTTCAACAATAGAGGATAGGATAATAGGTGGGATTACTTACAAAATAAAGATAAAGGAATAAAAATATGTCAAATATAATTGTTGTTGGTGTCCAGTGGGGTGATGAGGGAAAAGGAAAGGTAATTGATTTCTTGAGCGAAAAGGCAGATATTATCGTTCGGTATCAAGGAGGTAACAATGCTGGACATACCGTTATTGTTAATGGTGAAAAGTTCGTTCTGCATCTCATTCCATCCGGGATATTGCATCCAGATAAAATATGTATCATCGGTCAAGGGGTAGTTTTTAACCCAAAGGCTTTTTTCCAGGAAATAGAATCTCTTAAAGAAAGAAATGTAGCGATTAATGATGACCTCCTATACATCAGCGAAGATACACATTTAATTATGCCGTATCATTTGAGTGTCGAGGAGACTTCAGAGAAGATTCATAAAATTGGGACAACAGGTCGTGGGGTGGGTCCGGCATATACAGATAAGATTAACCGATGTGGAATAAAGGTAATTGATTTATTTGATGAGGATATATTTGAGGAAAAACTACAAATAAATCTTGTCCAGAAAGGAAATAAATTTGACCTCACCAGCATTAAAAATGAATATTTGGGCTATGCGAAGGAACTTAAGAAGTATGTGAAAAACACAAGTCTTTTTTTGAATGAGGCAATAAAAAACGACAAAAACATTTTATTTGAAGGGGCACAAGGGACATTACTTGATGTTGACCATGGAACTTATCCTTATGTAACTTCATCTAATGCTACGGCAGGCGGGGCGTGTACGGGAACAGGCGTCGGACCAACTAAAATAGACAGGGTAATAGGCGTGATGAAGGCCTATTCAACCCGGGTAGGTGAAGGACCATTTCCAACAGAACTGCCGTCTGAACTGGGTGAGGCGATAAGAATAAAAGGGCGCGAATACGGCGCCACAACTAATAGACCACGAAGATGTGGTTGGCTTGATACAGTTGCTTTAAAATATGCCGTCAGAATTAATGGGATAGATAGTTTAGCCATCACTAAGTTAGATGTCTTAAATGAGCTGGAAACAATAAAGATGTGTATTGGGTATGAGTATCAAGGCCAAATAATTAAAGAGTTTCCAAAATCATTAAAAGTCCTGCGTGAGTGCCAACCAATTTATGAAGAATTACCAGGCTGGCAGAAAGAAATAAGTCATATTCGCTCTTATAATGATTTACCAGAACAATTAAAGGATTATTTAGCACGAATTAATGAAATTATCGAGGTTAAATTTAAGTTTATCTCCGTAGGCCCTCAACGCGACCAGACAATTCTTTTGGACTCTTTTTTTGTGGGCCGTTAGCTCATCTGGTAGAGCACCGGCCTTTTAAGCCGGGTGCGGCTGGTTCGAGTCCAGCACGGCCCACCACTAGGTAAAAAGATGTTAAGAACAATTTGTAAATCTAAAATTCATCGAGTGACGATTACCGAAACTAATTTACATTATATGGGTAGTATTACTATTGATGAAGAATTACTTATCGCCGCAGATATTATGCCACATGAACGCGTCCAGATAGTCAACTTAAATAATGGTTCACGGGTGGAAACTTATGTAATGCCGGGAGAAAAAGGCGCGGGTAAAATTTGCTTAAATGGTGCCGCCGCTCGCTGGGGACAACAAGGAGACCTTATCATCATCATTTCATATGCTTTAATGACCGATGAAGAAGCAAAAAATTACATACCTAAAGTGATAAATGTGGATGAAAGGAATAGGGTAAAGATGGCTAAATAGTGGTGGTGTCTTAATCTAGCATAAAGGTTAAAATAGTGTATAGGGTTCTGCAAAATAGGATTTGAGGGAGACAACAAATAAATATCAAATATTAAATATCAAA
>JBFLYA010000360.1 GCA_040757115.1 bacterium
TTTATCTTTAATCTTTTATAAATTTTTATTTCTGGTTGCATTGTCATCTATTAATATTACCAGATATGTTAAAAAAATGCAAGTAAAAAATGATTGACATTTTTTATTTCATAAGGTATAATTTTTTAAAATAGAAAAGTGAGTAACTGGTAACTAATTACTATTCACCAGTTACCAGTTACCACAAATAAGGAGAGAATTAGAATGGGAATAACTGTTAGAAAATATGGTGGTTCATCAGTGGCTACTCCAGAACGGATAAAAAAAGTTGCAGAACAAATAGTCCGGGCTAAGAAAACAGAACATCAAATAGTAGTTGTTGTTTCTGCATTAGGCGATACGACGGATGACTTGATTGAATTAGCTCACCAAATTACTACTCTACCTGATGAACGGGAAATGGATATGTTATTATCCACTGGTGAGCAAATCTCCTGTGCCTTAATGAGTATTGCTTTAACCTCGATGGGGTGTCCTGCGGTATCTCTAAACGCTCAGCAAGTTGAGATTTTGACAGATAAAGCATACACTAAAGCCAAAATTCAAAAGGTAAGCACCGAGAGAATTCTAAAAGAACTAAAATCAGGTAAAATCGTGGTAGTTGCTGGATTTCAAGGCATTACAGAAGAAGGAGATATTACAACACTGGGTAGAGGGGGCTCAGATACAACCGCTGTGGCATTAGCCGCCGTATTAGATGCTGATGTTTGTGAAATATTTACGGATGTAGAAGGTGTCTATACGGCTGACCCAAGAATTGTTCCGGATGCTCGAAAGATAGAATTAATCTCTTATGAAGAGATGTTGGAATTAGCCAGTGCTGGGGCAAAGGTTCTTCAATCACGCTCTGTGGAAATGGCTAAGAAATTTGGAGTTAAAATTCATGTCAGGTCCAGTTTTAATGATTCACCTGGAACTATAGTTTGTGAGGAGGTAGCAGATATGGAAGAAATATTAGTCAGTGGGGTAACTTTAAATCTTGATGAAGCAAAGATTACTATTTTAGATGTGCCTGATAAACCGGGTATGGCCGCAAAAATATTTACGGCATTAAGTGACAAAAATACCAATGTCGATATGATTGTTCAAAGTGCCCCTTCAAATGAAACAAATGAAATCTCTTTTACCGTCAGTAAATCTGATCTAACCAGAGCAGTTAAAATTGTAGAGGAGGTGGCTAAACAAATAGGGGCAAAGGAAATAACTTCAGATGATAATGTTGCCAAGGTCTCTATTGTTGGAGTGGGTATGCGAAGTCATTCAGGGGTAGCGGCAAAGATGTTTTCTGTCCTGGCATCAAAAGGAATTAATCTTGATATGATTAGCACATCTGAGATAAAAATATCTTGCATTATTAAAAAAGACCGTGCAGAAGACGCAGTTAAGTTATTACATGAAGCCTTTAATCTGTCCCAAAAAAGGTAAGCATTCAGTCATTAATGAAGTTGCGGGATAATAAAAAACAAGTAACTATTCAACCACTGATTGACACGGATTAGCACGGATAAATAGCAGAGGACAGAGGGCAGAAGGCAGAAGGAGGAAAAAACCTTCAGCCTAATTACGGACACGGAAAACGGACACGATTTACGAATTTTCAGTGTTTCATCTGTGTCCGTCTGTGGCAGAATAGTTACCATTTTTAAGGTAACTGGAGTTTCGTGAATTTTCTATGATTCCTTTCTCCTTTAATCTTTGCGTTCTTTGCGGTCGATTTCTTTGCGTTCTCTGCGGTTAAAAAAGGATAAACCACAAAGGGTACAAAGTAGTAACGCAAAGGACACAAAGGGAAGAAAATAGGTGAAGCATTTTTTATCAACTCAACTTCAAAGGATAAGTTGCAAAAAAAATCATCAGGCTTTTGAGCCTAATTTTGCCATCTTTGAGCAAAATAAACAGATTGAGAAGGATTCAGATAGCCTCAATGGCTCCTTAAATTAACGAAACTTCAGTTGACATCAAATTACAAAAAAATAATTTTTTTATCTTGACATTTTTTAATTCTTGTGGTATAGTTTATATAAGCTAATAAATGGCTAAGAAGGAGAAAAATGGTGAAAGTATTTAAAATTGCTTTATATTCCTTTATCTTCTGTTTCCTGCCAATTAGTTTAAATGCAACAGATTTGACTTATCAAGCTAAAAAAATATCCACTCTTTCTAAACAAGTCCATAAATTATCATCTCAAATTGCCCCAAAAGGCATATTATCCCCAGAGGCAAAGAAGTTAACTAAGGTAATTGAAGAATTAGAATCTTGCCTCAAAACTACTCTAAAAGACATTAAATCTACCCCCCCCTCAATCAATCATCTAAAAAATCTACAAATAAAGATAGCCAGTTTTACACCACTATTAGATTTAATCAACAAAGATGTCCAGATAAAGTTTAAACAGATAGAACAATTAGTTCAGACAAAGGGGTTTGGTGAAGAAGTATTTGACAGACATAAAAGTTATGTTAAAGAGTATGATGAGAAACTATCCAGGCTAAAGAGGTATCTAAATGAATTAACTAATCAAACTACGGACATCGAACAACGGATTACGGAATTATTAGACTACATAGAGACAGAGTTAAAGGTAGATAATGTATATCGTCCTGGTCCACAACCTGAACTACCCGAAAGGCGAATGCCACCTACAGAGCCGAAATATGTGTCTATTGAGGAATTAGAGGGATATGAATCTGTTAACCCTCCTGAAGGAAGATTATTTACACAAGAGGAGTTAAAGAAGGCAGGAGAACAATTATCAACGATTAAAACTATACCTGAATTAACTGCACCTACAAAAGGTGATTTAGACGAGACACATGATATTCAGATTACGCAGGAGATTCAGGATTTAGCTGCCAGTTTAGACCATAA
>JBFLYA010000361.1 GCA_040757115.1 bacterium
ATTGTGGAAAACAACAAATTTCCATAAATTTCTATTAGTTTCTATTAATTTCAATTTTTTTAATAATATCTCCCTATCTCCTTAATCTCCACATCTCCTTTTGTTACACCACCTGAACGCTTACCTACATTCAATATTTTGTAAGTGTTCCGAAATCTCAATCAATATTAGTAACTCAAGACCTGAACGGTTACGAAAATTCAGGTATAGTGCCTCGTGTCTCCTCTCCTTCTCCGTTTCCCCCTTTCTCATCTGTCCTCTGACCTCTGTATTTATCCGTGCTAATCCGTGTTAATCAGTGGTTGAATAGTTACACTATCGGTTGCATCTTTAGAGCAGGATGATTTACCTTTTGGAGATAGGCAAGGACTTCATTCTCGGTTGTAGCAATAGTTTCGTCAGCAATCAGGTCAACAAAATTCTCAAGACCACTTTCTTTAGATTGCTGTTCTAACAGTTCACGGCTAAATTCTTTTAATTTTTTAGGCATCCAGACAATCCGTTTAAAACCACCTTCAGCGGAAATATATTTTTTACTGCCGATATAATACTTTGAGTGGCCAATAAATCCTGGAGTTTGCAAACCGCCTCCAACCGAGCCGGCTAATGTAGAGAATTTCATCCCGCAAGGCGTCATATTGGTATAGTCTCTATCAACAATCATCACTCCATTAGTTGAAGGTAACAAAGCCGTGATACATTCAAAACAACCACAACTGGTCATTGGGTCAATCATCATTGAGTAGGCACTCATTTGGTCTATCTTGCCGTGAGAGGCCTTTTTTATAAAGGCGTTGACATTATCCCATTGTCCGATTACCGGGTCGAGGCAATTGCCTTTTTGAATCGGTTGATTGGGTCCATCAGGTTTAATTTGATGAGCGGCTTTTGTATCCAGCCAATTATATGCCCCACAAAGCCCAGACCGCTCCGGTGTAACTATACAAAGATGATTGGGGGCAAAGGATTGACATAATGTGCAGGAATAAAGAACCTCCACTCCTTCATCAGTCAAGCCTTTAACCCTTTCGTCCCTTTCACGATAGGTAGTTTTGGCAATATTCATCATTTCAGTCGCCTTCTCCACATCTGTATAAATTTTTACCTGAACACGGTCAATGATTGAGCTGTATTCTGCATGGGATTTGGCAATAATAATCTTGCCCAGATGAGCAAGTCTAAGACCGCTATTAAATGCTGATTTACTTATTCTTATCCAGATGATATTTCTCTGGCCAATATGGAGTAGTCCTTGAGCACCATTCAGGATTTCATGGATATGTCGTTCAAGGATTGGTTCAAAATCCTTTTGCATCCTGGCACCAGCAACCTCAACCCATATCCCAAGTGGAAAACCAATCCCTTCTTTAATCTCATCCAGGTCAGGTCCAATTACCTCAATTTTACCATCCTCTACCTCTTGAACAGGTTTTGTGGTTACAAATTCAAATGCCGGGACTTTAGTTCGAACCTCATTTGCCTCAGCGTATAAATCCTCTTTACCTATTCTTTCACCGGCAAAGGCTGGTCCATAAAGGACAGGTATATCAATCTTTGTGACCACAACCTTTAATCCTCGAACCTCAATTGCTCGCTCCACCATTTTGTCAAAAGGCACATTTGAAACAACATGCTCATACATACATACGCCCGTTGGAAGAATTTGAGGAATAGGGGTGTAGGATATAGTTGGAAATCCGTAGTTGATAGCGCCGGCGGCGGTGGCATACCATTCATCTGAAACTTCACCTAAGGCTAAAACAAAGGCAAAGACACGATGTTTGTTGTAGATAAGATTTCGTCGATAATCTCCAGGTTCAACGCCACCAAAAGCCATAGCCGCTCTTGAGGCAAAACCTAAGGCAAAAATTGCCCCATAGATTTCATTTGAAAAAGGTATAAGTCTTGTTTCCCAGCCCATCTGAACACCTTCTTGCCTTAACTGTTTTGACATGCTATTACCATCATTTTCAGCACACATAAAAACATACAGGGTTTTTTCCTGGAGTTCTTTGGCTAATTTAGCCGCAGTTTGGGGATCCGGACAGGCACCAACACAAGCCGCAAAACCAGGTGCACTACCATCCACGAATTCTATACCACGCTCCCGCATTATCTTATCATCAGCCGCACCGATGAATAAATGGTCATCATCCGGAGCTGTCGCAATAAGATAAGGAATTGGGGTTTCAAGATATTTTAAAGCCTCGATTACCTCCTCTGCCCACAAAGTAATCATCCCTGCATCTAAAACCCAACCCAGATATGGCAGGTGAATACCTTCATCAACAAAAGGTGGAAGTAAATCCTTACATTTTTTAACAACCCCTTCCATATCCGTAAGATTTTTGACTTTAATCCCACTCATCGCATAAATGATTGGCAAATAGTAGCCGGTATTTGGGAATCCAATTTCCTGGTTTGGTCCAAATTTGTCAATCGACTCTTTTAACCGTGTATCGGCTAAATTTACAATTTTATGTGCGCCACGAATGGCGGCTGATGCAATTATTTTAGACATTGGTTACCTCCTTGTCTTTGGGAATTTAGGGTTCTGCAAAACTAAGAAACTGTAGTTTTTAAGCGGGTATTTAAAACCTCTATTTTTTCCTCCAAATATCAAAATGCAAAACTCGTTTATAGTTTATGGTTTATGGTTTATAGTTTATAGTTTATGGTTTATAGTTTATGGTTTATAGTTTATGGTTTATGGTTTATGGTTTATACTCGATGTTCAAGTTTTTTAGTTTTAGAGGCATAAAGTCCTTATTTTTATTTTAGCTCAAGTGAGACAATATGCTGTTCTCCATTTCAAGAAAGGGGTTGATTCCAAATGTCCCCACTCTCGATTGACCATATGTTTCTT
>JBFLYA010000362.1 GCA_040757115.1 bacterium
TGGAGATTAAGGAGATAGGGAGATATTATTAAAAAAATTGAAATTAATAGAAATTTATGGAAATTTGTTGTTTTCCACAATCAATTTCTACCTATTTCTATAAATTTCAATCTATTTCTATTATCTTCTCCATATCACTCTTATCTCCTTATCCCCTTTCTTACACTTTTGATATATAGCCTGAACGGTTACAAAAAAAGATATTTTCCTCTCTGTTTTTCTCTGCGTCTCTGCGGTAAAGGATTACCTGAACGGTTACAATTATTTGTTGGAAAGACACTATTTCAGTCTGTCGTTATACCGCTTCTACTGATTCGACCTCAGGAACTTCTTTTTTTAAGATTTGTTCAATTCCCTGTTTCAGGCTCATTTGAGCCATAGGACAACAGCCACAGGCCCCGGTTAATTTCACCTTGACAACGCCGTTTTCTATCCCAACTAATTCTACATCTCCACCATCATTTTGAAGAGAACCACGGATACCTTCTAATACATTTTTTACTTTTTCTATCATTTTTTGCCTCCTTGATTTTGGTAAATGGTAAATGGTGAATGGTAATTAGTCACCAATTACTTGCTTTTAATTTCGTGAAGCTCTATTTATGAGCGTTTATATATAATATCAGATTTTGGTTAATCTGTCAAAGGAAATTTCGACCTGTCTGGTTAGAAATTATGTAACCGTTCAGGTGGTAATTTACCGCAGAGACGCAGAGGAACAGAGAAGACATAGAAATAAATCAGATAACAGAAAAGATATTGAGGTAATCTTTGTAATACATAGGACATCAAAACCAAATTTGTTAATCAATCATGATATGTTGGTCCTCAAAAACTTGCACTGATGAAAATTCGTGATGGAATTCTGCGTCTGGTGAATAGATTTTAATTTTTTCTCTGCGTCTCTGTGTCTCTGCGGTGAACGGTTACGCAAGGAAAAGGTAAAAAACATCCTTGAAGGAATAAAATCAGAATAATAGTGACTGAGCCTTTGGAGATAATTCCTGCGGAATTAGTTACGAAAAACTACTTGACTTTTTTTTAATCGTGTGTTACCATTTTACGAAGGGGATAGCCATGCGATGCACAAGATGTAATTTTGATAATGATGAAGACGATGGATATTGCATTATGTGTGGTAATAGATTAAAAAATACTTGCCCACGGTGTCATTGGGTCAACCGTGATGGGTCAAAATATTGTGGTAAGTGTGGATACGCTATCTCGCCAGCACGCAGAACTTCAAGGTATCAGGAACCAAGATGAACAAAAAGGTTATTTCAATAGATAAAACTATCGATACACCTTATTCGCCAGCAGTTGCTTTTGGGAATTTGCTATTTGTCTCAGGACAGATAGCAAGTGGTAAAAATAGTTTAGAAGAAGAGATTACAACGGCATTAAATAAATTAAAAAGTATCTTACAATCAGCCGGGTCGTCTTTAGAGTGCGTTTTGAAAACAACCGTATTTTTAAAGGATATGAAAAATTTTAATCTAATGAATGAGATTTATAAAACTTACTTTAAAGCAGAGCCTCCAGCACGAAGTTGTGTTGAAGTCAGCAGGCTCCCATTTGATGTAAATTTTGAAATAGAAGCGATAGCGTATATAGCACTTATTAATCGAAATTTGACATAGATATGGCTATGAAATTCCAAATCACAAATTCCAAATTCCAAATAAATTCAAATAACCAAAATTCAAAACATTACCCCCATAGTTTGTATTTAGGACTTGAAATTTGATGCTTATTTGAGATTTGGTGCTTGGGATTTGGGATTTTTTACTTATCCACTCTGAGTAAAGTTTTGACTAATAACTGTTATATTCCTTGAGAAAAACTAATGAGTTGGAAAGATATTTTAGGTCAACAGCAGGCAATTAATATCCTGAAAAAGGTCATTGAACAAAATCGACTGGCATCCGCTTATTTATTCCTCGGACCTGATGGTGTTGGGAAGATTAAAACAGCTAAACAATTAGCCAAAATATGTAATTGCCAGGATATAAAAGAAGGGGATAGTTGTGAGATTTGCAATTCGTGTTATAAAATCAATCACGATATTCACCCGGATGTTAAACTGATTAAACCAGCCGCTATGCACTTCCTTCTCCCACAAATTCAGGATTTACAAAAAGATGTCTTTGTTAGTCCTTTTGAAGGCAGAAAGAAGGTCTATCTTCTTGATGAAGTAGATAAAATGACTCCAGAGGCGGCGAATGCCTTTCTTAAAACATTAGAAGAACCATCTCCAACAACTCTATTTATATTGATTACAAGTCGGCCAGAAACCCTTTTACCAACGATTCTCTCAAGATGTCAACCAGTAAGGTTTAATTTAATTCCAGAAGACATTCAGAGTCAAATATTTTTGAGATGGCAAATAGAACCATCAAAAATTTCTTTATTGACACAACTCTCTGGAGGTAGTATTGGCAAGGCAAAAGAATATTTAGAAAAAGATGTATTTGTTTCTCTTGAGAAATTAGCCCCGTTACTTGAAAGTATCTTAAAAAAAGAAGAAGGATTCCTGCTTATTTGCAAATTAGTCACCCTGATTTTAGCCGATTATAAAAAGGAAGATATATCTCTTTTTTTTGAATTACTTTCAGTCTGGTTAAAACAAAAACTATCAGTCAACTTTATAAATTTGTATCGAGCAATTGATGTTGTAATGGAAACACAAAAGATGATTAAGTTTAAAAATGCAAATTTACAATTATCGCTGGAGGTTATGTTTATTAATTTAAAAGACATTCTATGTCAAATGAATAATTGGTAACTAAATAAAAACTGGAGTTTCGTGAATTTATTCATCATGGTTTAACCATAACCTTGCAATATAAATTCCAAATTTCAAATA
>JBFLYA010000363.1 GCA_040757115.1 bacterium
ATTCACTTGTATCCGAACATACTATTTTTGTGCCTTTTTAGGGATATAAGTCAAGAAAAATATTTTTAAAAAAACTTAATTTTTTACTTGACATTTCACCATAAGACTTTGTGCCCACTCCCTGTGGGCATGACTGTTTCCCCTGAAAATAGCGAATTAGTGAATTAGAGATTAGCGAATTAGTATAGTATCCACAGACTCGTATCCTCTGGTTTAGAACACATATTCCCCCTTAATAAAGGGGGTTAGGGGGTTGTCCTTCTCCCATTTTCATTGCCCTTTGTGAGCCTTGGTTCATGTCCGTTTCCCCTGAAAATAGACCAAAGACTAAAGACCAAAAGAGCCGACGGTCGCAAGTATATTCCCCCTTAATAAAGGGGCTCTTCTTTAATTCATGAACTCTTGGCTCCTCATAACAGGTTTCACGCTCTTAGAAAAAGGTATAACTTATGGCTATCAATATCCCTAAAAGAATTACTCCCAGAATCAGGCTTGAGGCAATAAGTTTTTTTTCTGCAGGAAGTAATGGCTCATATTCCATTTTCTGCATTTCTTCTGAAATTTTAAGTTCTTCTGCCATTTTAAAACACCTCGTTTAGATTTTTAGCCACTGAACTCACTGAATTTCAAACAATATTCTCTTCATCCTCTATATTACTGGCGGTTTTATGCCATGGAAAAATATCCAGGAGATAAATAGTCCGACCCAGATGATAAAACCAAAAAGACAGAGGACATAGACGGCAGTTAATTTCCCTATCCCTTCTTGCCAGAGTTGTCTGAAATTCGAGACTGCACCGATGGAAAAGAATGTCATCGCAAAGAATAGCTTGCGAAAGACATCACATTGTTCTGTTGTTTCTTTTAAGCCAGGGATAAGACCTGATGAAATAAGGCATAGTGCTAACATAACTAAGAATGTGACGCAATAACCAATCACAAATTTGGGAAACCTATGCCACATTTCAATAGGTTTAACCTTTTCACCTGGTTTTTTCTCTATGGCATATACCCAGACCAGTGCCAGAATAAATGCCCAAATACCAATAAAGATATCGATAAATATCTTGGTGGTAGTAGAGGTCATAAGTATCCAGCCTTCTTTATAATTAATACCTTGCAAGGCTAATACTTTCGCTCGGATAAAAGAATCGGTGATAGCACCACTGGCTACTGCCGCACCATCAGTTTTAACCGCTAATCCCATCCAGGCACCGGCAACCATTGGCTCTTTGTACAGAAATATCTGACTAAGAAAAGGTAAGAGTATCAATTCAATCACCGCAAAGACAACCACTAATGAGGAAACCATAATTGCTACCCTGGGTTTAGCTTTAATAGCCGCTCCGGTAGCTATAGCGGCTGAGACACCACAAATAGATATTCCTGAGGCAAGTGGTGCCACCCATTCTCGGCTGAATTTGAAATATTTTCGGGCAATAAAATAAACTACCGCCCAATAGATGAGATATGCCTCTACAATCGCACAAAAACCACGAAAGATAACACTGGTGGCTAACCCTAATGCCTCAACTGCCTTCACACCTAATCCTGCTCCTAAAATAACTATTGCTGTCTTAATATACCATTCTGGTTTAATTCCTTCTTTAAGAGCATTTGTTACCTGGGGAAAGAAATTCCCAATGCACAATCCTACCAGAAGTGCGATAATAAGCCCTGCCTCACCGGTAAGATTACATGACCACCCAATCCCAAATTTCTGAAGTTGGTCAGGGGTAGCGGCAATGTAGGCATAATGACCAAGCGTCCAACAGACAAAACTTATCCCAAAAACTATGGTAAAACTCAAGATAAATTTTTTAAGAGACACACCTAATCCCATAGCTCCAATAGTCATAATGACTAATAAAAATAGGTAGGTCAAGACTAAAGAAATTATTGGAGGCATTTCTGTATATGTTTTGGAAACCGCGGCAAAACTCTTACCCAAATCCATCCAGACACTATTTTTCACTACCCAGCCCAAAACATCTGTCCCACAACAAACTTTTAATAGCCCCAGACAAAATATGAAAAGCCCCAACCATACTGCTAACCAGTCTTCATTACTAAAAAGTGTATTTTTTGTTTTCCCTTCCATTTTTTTACTCCTATTAGTTTATGTTCCGTTCAATTTTGACCTATTTTCCACCTGTGCAATTAGAAATAAAAGGATAATATTTTGTTCCTTTATTTCTACCTGCACAGGTCGAGATTTTTTAATAGGAACTCGATAGGCAGGTAATATAGGGTTTTGAAAAATATTACCATAGTGTTAAACAAATGTCAACAATTATTTCTCGACTTAAAAAAATTAATTGCATTTTATTTATTAATATGATATAATATTTGTAACTGTTCAGGTGGTAATTTACCGCAGAGACGCAGAGGAACAGAGAAGACATAGAAATAAATCAGATAACAGAAAAGATTATTGGTGCAGACATGGAAACACATAGGGCATGGTGACCAGATTTGTTAATCAATCCCTGATTTTCATCAGGGCAAGTTTAATGTTGGTGTACTCAAGAGCTTGCCTTGAGGAAAAAGAGGGACGGATTTAAGCGTATCGTCCATAGATTTTAATTTTTTTCTCTGCGTCTCTGTGTCTCTGCGGTGAACGGTTACTAATATTTTTTGATAATTACTCACCGCAGAGGACGCAGAGAAGATGAATATAAATGAATTAACTGGATTATTAGATATCTAATGGATGGTATCAGGAGCAAAATTCCTGATGAAGTAGTGGAGGCAGACTATAAGAATTTTAAAGAAGGTAGAGATATGGATATAAAAAGGGTTAATAAATTAATTACCATTATGGAAGAGGAAAACCTATCAGAAGTAGAGATA
>JBFLYA010000364.1 GCA_040757115.1 bacterium
TATTCGCAGATTGTTAATGGAGTTAGTAAATATTGGTAAAGCAGGCGTACCAACATTAATAAAAGTAATTAAGGATAGAAGAAAAAACTGGCAGTTTCGAGCACTTATTATTTATGTGATAGTAGAGGAGATAAAAGATGATAGAATAATTGAGCACTTAATAGAAATAGTGAATGATGAAAAGGAAGATATAGTAGTTCGTAACGAAATAGTTGGTTTATTGAATGAGAAATTCGGTAAGAACTTTCCAAATATTAAGATTTCAGATAAAGAGAAGGGAAAAATTGAGAAGGAAGTAAAGAAAGCAATTAATAGTATAGACAAGAAATGTAAGTTGATGATGAAAAATGATATAGATGATGTGTTAGTAAGTTTGATAATAGATGGAGAGATCGGGAGATTAATAAGAATTGGTAAACCTGGCATACCATTCATGATAGGAGTAATTAAGGATAAGAAAAAACATTGGTACTGTAGAATCAGGGTGTTTATAACAGGTTGTATTATAGGAGATAAGAGGGTAATTAAACCACTAATGGAAATATTAGAGGATAAGAGTGATGATAGTAGGGTTCGATCTGAGGCAGCATATAGATTGGCTAAAAATAATCTTGTTGGAGCTGAATATTTACTTGGGATACTAAAAGATGAAAGTGATACCTGTGTTCGAATTGAGATATTAAGAGGATTAGGAACATGTCTAAGGGATAAGAAGGCAATAGATGCATTAGTAGAGGCATTAGATGATGAGAATGAGATAGTTGCCGCAATATCCGTAGATGGATTAGGTTTTATTGGCGGGGAAAAGGTAGTAGAACCGCTAATAAATGCACTAAAGAATAATAGACATACTTTGGTTCGAGCTCGTGCAGCGGAGGCTTTAGGTAGGACAAAGAGTAAGAGGGCAATTGAACCGTTGATAGAAAATTTGAAGAAGGGTGATATGTGGGCGGCTGATGCATTGGGAGAATTAGGTAAAGAGATGAAAGGTAATGATAGGGATAGGATTGTGAAGGCGTTGATTGAAGGATTAGAAATATACAAAATAAATCTAGATAGTTTAAGCTGGGATATTGCTGCAAAAGCCTTAGGTAAAATAGGTGATAAAAGAGCAGTTGAACCATTGATAGAAGCTTTATGGGCAACAAAAGGTAGTTCAGACAGTTGGTTGATAATAAACGCGTTAGGTGAAATAGGCGATAAAAGGGCAATCGAACCTTTAGAAAAAGCATTACAAGATGAAAGATATAAGAATGCAATAATTAATATATTAGGTGCCTTATCACAACTTACGGGTGAAGATTATAAAAGCTTAAAGGCTAAATATAAAGTTTTAAGGAGGTAGAGACTATGTATAAGTCAGGTAAAGCTCAAATATTAGGATTAGCTATGTTTGTGATGTTAGTAAGTGTAGGGAGTTTATATGCTGGAAAAGGGCCAGATTGCGAGATGGGGGATGCTGTGTTTAGGCATAAAACAGAAGAGGCTTTGTTAGGTGTGGGATTCCATCATGCGGGAATTTATTTCTGTTCTCACTCAAAAGGTGATGAGGTCTATGTTGAAACAACTCCTCCATATTACATCAATATTACAGATTCTGACATCCAACATAGTGTAATTGAGGCAGTTGGGTATAATGGAACACTGAGCTGTCAGCCATTTATTAAGTCTTATATTAATTTCCCAGGGGGTTACAAGGGTGGATATAATAGTGGTGATTTAACTGCTCGCAAACGCAGACAGATCATTGCCACTGCTTGGGAACAGAAAGGGAAAAAATATGTTACTGGTAACCCTGAAAAAGAAGAGAAACCTGAAGATATAAAGAAACCAGGTGCATCTTTCCGTTGTGATGGACTTGTGGAATATTGTTATGAAGTGATTGGATATGAAGGTGAGACTGCAAAGGGCAATCGATGTATGGGATTCTTTGGTGATGGAAGAATGGGTGAAGAGAATGAAGAGAAGAATTGCTGGCTTTCTGGACTACCAGGGGCCCTTAAAGCTTTATGGGCAGCTTTTTTTGTCAAAAAAGATGCCTTCTACCCAAAAAGTTTAATGGTAAGGATGGCAAAAGTAGGTGGAAAACAGGTTGGTAAACCACCAGAAGTAACTGAGTTTAAGGTATATGATAAGAATGGTAAGGAAGTAAAACAGTGTAGTTTTGTAAGTGGCAAGCTTACAATAAAGGCAAAAGTTACAGATGGTAATGGTGGTTCAGGGATAGATAGAGTGGAGTTTTATTGGAGTCTGTCTGATTTAGTAGAGAAAAAAATTGGAACCAATGATGGGGATGCTGATGTAGGTACCATATCTACATGTGAATGGGAGCCGGGTTTGGCTTTTGCATTTTCTAAGTTGTATGTGAAAACATACGATAGAGCTGGTAACAAAACAGAAAAAGGTAGAAGATTCTGGCTTGGCTCACCTTACCATGTAGAAGAGCCCTTTGAAGTCATCATCGACAATGAGCCCCCACAGGTAGCCAGCACTAAACCGGCTAATGGCCAAACCAAGGTTTATCTTGGTAACCGCATTCGCATTACATTCTCAGAGGAGATGGGGACAGAGACAATTAATGAGAATACAATTCTACTTAATAATGGTGCTGTTGTTGGTTCTGTAAGCTATAACCCGGACATCAGAAGTGCATTTTTTACACCAACACAACCACTAAATATTGGCACTAATTATACTATTTTAGTCAAAAGTGGCGAAACTGGGGTAAAGGATTTGGCTGGTAATCCATTAGAGGTAGATTACACATCTTCCTTTACTACCGTAACTGATTTAATACCAGGTAAGGTCATAGAGGTGCCGGTATGTTACACCGATGAAAGCGGG
>JBFLYA010000365.1 GCA_040757115.1 bacterium
AATGCTCCAATACTTACCTGGACAGGTGAGTCGGGATTTACATCTGATGCAGTTGACCCTGATTATGGCACAGTAAATGTAACTTTATTTACTTATAAAGTTCGATATTATGATGCGGATGGGAATCCACCAAAATATGTTCACCTGTGGATATATAAAGATGGGAAAAGCATTTTTGGTAGTCCCTTTCCAATGGGGTTTGTTCCGACGAGTGGAAATTTAGCCGATGGAGATTATTATGCTAACATTAGTTTTACAGAGTCAGGAAATTACACTTATTTGATAGAGGCAAAAGAGAAACCTGGAATCAATCTTAATCCTTTAGAGATAGGGAGTGAGTCACCATCTGCAAAAACGGCTACTTTAGAAGCAATTGGAGAGCCGAGTTTGGTCGGGGAATTTTCCCCTTCACAAGTTGATATATTTGCTGATTTAGGGGAAGATGAGTTAATTATGGTAGACTGGACAGATGGAGTTTCTGCGGTCGGACCTGCGACTTTAGAGATGGTTGGACCAATAATTGGTCAGGCACCAGTATTAAGCTGGACTGGTGAACCTGATTACGAAGGAGGTGGAGTTTATCCGACAAGTACTTCACCATCGGGTTATTATACTTATCGGATAAAATATCAAGACCCGGATGGTGATGCCCCGGATAAAGGGTATGTCTATGTAAAGATTTATCGGGATGGGAAGTTATATTATCCAGAGCCAATTGCGATACCGAAGGTTTCCGGTGACCCTGTGAATGGTCAGATACATTCGTTATCATATCCACTAACTCAGAGTGGCAACTATACTTGTCTATTTGAGGCAAAGGATATAGATGGAATTCCAGCCGAAGGAACACCTACATTTACCTTCACGGTAGGTCCAATAATCGCTAATCCACCCGTATTGAGCTGGACTGGTGAACCTAACTACCAGGAAGGTGGAGTTTATCCGATAAGTACTTCTCCACATAATCTTTATACTTATCGGATAAAATATCAAGATCCCGCAGGTAACCAGCCATATGGCAATAGGGTATATGTAAAGGTTTATAGAGAGGGAAACTTACTCAATACACTTCCAATGTCCTATGTTTCCGGTAACCCTCAGACTGGTCAGATACATTCGGTGCAATATCCACTGACTCTCGAAGGCATTTATACATATATATTTGAGGCAAAGAATATAAATGGAGTTTCAGCTGAAGGCACACCAACCGTTACCTTGATGGTTGGACCAATAATTGGTCAGCCACCAGTATTAAGTTGGGCAGGAATTAGTGATTATGTGTATGATGGTATTGAACCAGAAACAGGTAAATCTGGAGATACATTTACTTATCTGGTAAAATATACCGATGATGATAATGACCCACCATTAGCTGGCTATCCATTACTGTATGTTTTTAGAGGTGATAATGAAGCCGTGCCCGGTAGCCCTTATGTGATGGACCATAATGACCCATTAGATATAACTTATACAGATGGTAAGTTATATAAGAAAGAATTATCATTACGCTTAACGGGCACAGACTATAAATATAGATTTGAGGTAAAGGATATAAAGGGAGTTTCATCAGTTTATCCTCAATCTCAGGCAATGGGAACAAAGACAGGACCTACAATAAGTAATCCACCGGTATTAAGTTTTATTTCACAAACACCTTATAATGGCACGAGCGGCGTGGATATTCAAACTGGTGCAAAACCCAAAGTAGTTACCTTTAAAGTGATATATCAAGATATTGATGGAGATTGTCCGTCGCCTACCGATAATGTAAGAGTATATATCCGTCGAAATGGAGCGGGGTATCCTTATGAGGGTATATATTATTCGATGCTGTATAAAGTTCCTATTGATTATGTTAAGGGAGTAGAATATTATAGTGTTATCAATTTACCTTATTCGGGGACATACACATATCGTTTTGCGGCAAAAGATAGAAATGGAGTATTAGCCCCTGGAACACCGACTCAAGAATATATTGGGCCTATATTGACCGGGGTTGATGCTCCTGTCGCACCGCTCTTGTTATGGACAGGTGAAAGGAACTATCTGTATGATGGGTTAGACCCAGAACAAGGTGAGCCAAATAGCACTATATTTACCTATAGAGTAAAATATAGTGATGGGAATAATGAGGCACCATTAGACGGATATCCACGGGTAAAAATTAAGACCACAGGAGGAACAGAGACAATCTTACCGTTAACCAGAGTAAGTCCAGCAACGGTTACTTATGCGGCGGGTGTCCTATATGAAACAAGGACTACTTTACCTGCACCTACAGGTATCTATACCTATCAATTTGAAGCAAAAGATATAACAGGATTGACAGCTGGTGGTGCAGGGATTCAAGTGAAGATAGCACCTACTGTTAATAGTGCACCAGTATTATCTAATGGTACGGTGAATCCAACTAATGGTAATGTAAGCACCCTGTATACTTTCTCAGTTAAATATCAAGATTCAGAAGGGACTGTGCCTCATTCTGGCTATCCGAAGGTTCATATATTAATTGGTGGAGTAGATATTCCAGGAAGTCCAATTATACTACCTTATCATGATGGAGGAAATATTAGTTCTGGTAGGGTATATTCTAATCCTCTAATACTTTCATATAATAACTCAAATTATTCCTACTATTTTGAAGCAATGGATATATATCGGAAGATGGCAACACCTACTTCTACTAATGATGGTCCTGTAGTTACTGGTGGAGGTAATTGTGGACCAGAATTATTATGGGTAGGGACAGGTGGTTATGTCTCTGATGGATTAGAGCCGGAAATGGGAACAAGAGGAACTATCTTTACCTTCAA
>JBFLYA010000366.1 GCA_040757115.1 bacterium
AAACAACAAATTTCCATAAATTTCTATTAGTTTCTATTAATTTCAATTTTTTTAATAATATCTCCCTATCTCCTTAATCTCCACATCTCCTTTTGTTACACCACCTGAACGCTTACCCTTTTTTAACCGCAAAGAACGCAAAGAAATCGACCGCAAAGAACGCAAAGATTAAAGGAGAAAAGAATCATAGAAAATTCACGAAACTCCAGTAGAAGCCTCTCCCCTTTTTACTCACCTACTTGCCGATTTCAGGTTTATTGCTTCTTGATACGGAGTGATTTCGATTTTTCCGCCTTTAGCGGTAAAGGTTACATATTTATATTCCTCAAAGGTATGGAGGATGGCGTTATGGATAGAGATTTTTACACCAGGATAAATGATGTTGAGTATGGCTATTCTTCCACCGCTATCAAAAGATGTTCTTTTTTGTAATGTGGTTATTTTTTCCGTTGCCTCGCGTAATTTTTCGATTAATAAATCCTGGGCTTTAAGATGGGTGGTTAATAATTCCTCTTTTCCTTCAGGTAGGTGACCATTAGTAGATGCTTTTAAGTTAAGTAATGTTTTTATGCCTAATTTTAGTTCCTGGAATTTTTTCTTATCTTCAGCAATCTCGTAGGCTAAACGGTGGATTTCTTCGCGAGATTGTGGGTCTAATCCTACTTCTAACTCAGTTGGGACTTCAGTCCATGCCCCGATAGCTTTAGCTCGTATCTCTACGCCGGCACGAACTCTACCACCAAGGATTACACCTAATCTCCCTGTTAGAATAACTTTATGTTTAGCATTGATGTAGCTATGGACAATAGATTCACTGACAATGACATCGTGATGGGAATCTATTTTACTGTGTTCTATGAATTTAGCGGATACATCCCCCAATGCGTAGAGATGAGCCTCATTTTTTCCTAAAATTCCATTTCCGACATTAATGTTTCTGCCAGCCTTAATGTGTGCATTTTCTATACAACCAGCGATAAATATATCTCCACCTGCCTTGACACTAAACCCACCTAAGACATCTCCATTAATCACAACCGTTCCTGGAAAATCGATATTTCCGGTGGAATAATCTACATTTCCATTGATATTATAGACCGGGTCTATATTAATTTTATCTTTGTCAAATATCAGTCGTCCAGAAATGCTTGCTTTCAATTCTAATCCATCTGGCGAAACCTCTATGTTTTTCCCTTGAGGAAAAGGGACATCTTTACCTGGTTGTGGGGGTATTAATCTGCTGGTAACCGTAATTCCTGGTTTGCCGGAAGTCGCTTTAGTTTTAACTGCAATTACTTCGTTTTGCTGGACAATATCAATTGGGCACATCTGTTTAAAATCTACCTTTCCAGCAACTTCTTCAAATTTAATCTCTTTTTGTTTTTTAAATTTAAAGGTTATTTCTGCATCTTTTCCATTTTCTGGCGGGATACCTTCTGCGACTAAAAACACCCTGTTAAATTCCTCTCTCTTTAAAACCCCGGCTAATTTATCCTCCTGTATTCCATAGACTACCTTTTGTTTAGCCAGTTCTTCAAGAATACTTTTAATGGTGATTACTTTTCCTCCTTCAGGTGGATAGAGAATGGTTAAATAGGCTTTTAATTCATCCTCACTAATTTCGACTAAGAGTATATCAACGACTGATTCAACTCGATATTCGCCAATCCTTACTGAGACACCATTGCTTAGTTTTACAGCCTCCGTAATTGCCTCGAAGTCAACATCTTTTATCCGCTCATTATCTTTAACTTGAATTAAAACTTCTTCTAAATCAACTCTTTTCCCTTCACCCAGTGGTGGATAGACCGTTAAATAAACACCCGTAGGCACTGAGGCGATTTTAAAATAACCATCGACATCATAAGGTCGTTTCATTGGTTCTCCTCTGACTTTTTATCCCTCAAACATTTCCTGTATTTTGTTCAAATATCCTCTTAATCGCAATATTGCTTTGCTATGTAATTGACATATCCTTGATTCTGTAACGCCCAACACTTTTCCAATCTCTTTCAATGTTAAATCATCATAATAATATAAAACAACAATTTCCTTTTCTCGCACCGGAAGATTATTGATAGCCTGAATAAGAAGTCTTTTCAATTCTTCTTGTTCTAATTTTGCATCAGGTCCTTGTTCAGGAGGGGTTTTAATCGTATCGATTACTTCTATTTTCTCTTCATCATCTAAACGCCAGATATCATCTAAGGAAATCAATGATATGCCACTCATCTGTAAGAGTAATTGGGAGAGTTCTTCTTCAGTTATCCCCAGGGCAGATGCTACTTCCTGGTCTGTAGCCGGGCGACCTAATTTATACTCTAACTCCCCATAGATTTTCTCAATCTGTTTAGCCTTTTGTCGTAATGACCTTGGGACCCAATCTAAAATCCTTAGTTCATCAATTATTGTGCCTTTTATTCGAGTAATGGCATAAGTTTTGAATGTAGTTCCTATTGTCGGGTTATATTTTTCAATGGCATCGATTAATCCTAAAATCCCATAACTCACTAAATCATCATATTCCACCTGTGGTGGTGTGCTCATCGCGATTTTACCGGCAATATATTTCACCGTCCCGGCATATTTAAGGATTAATTCTTCCCTTATCTTAGGATTGTTAGTGCGTTTATATTCTTTCCATAGTTCTTCTTCTGTTTTTGCCATATTTTTTACTCCTTAATGTAACTATTCACCACGAAGAGCACGAAGGGCAGGGAGATGTTACAGAACAAATCTCTTTATGCCTTCTTCCAATCTTTCCACATTGAAATTTATCAATAGACCAACCTTGATATTTGCCAATTTCA
>JBFLYA010000367.1 GCA_040757115.1 bacterium
TGGAATTTGGAATTTATTTGGAATTTGGTGCTTGGAATTTGGAATTTCTATCTAATCTGTCCACTAAAAGATGTGGGTAATGATTAGGCCAAGGGAGGACATCAATTGAGTAGCGACAGAGCACTAGGCTACTCAGGAAAAGTCGCTGACGAAAAATGGAGGTAATCGTTCAGTCCTTACTTGATTAGATGAGGGAGGGTGCGGGTTGGTCAGCACGATAGTTTTGCACAGCCTTCAACAGCAATTCTCGGTGAATTTTTAGAGACTGAATTCACCTATGTTGAGGAGAGATAGAGAAAAAAATTTTTCGTAAAGATTTTGAGAGGAAAATAAGGAATAATGAGTCTCTATCTAATTTTTCACCGAGAATTTCTGAGCCTTCAAAAAAATGCTTGACAAAAGAGCTGGTTCTAATTAAAATGTAACTATTCACCACGAAGGGCACGGAGAGCACGAAGTGAAATTTGATGAATTATCGAATAGAGTCATTGGATGCGCTATAGCGGTGCATCGAACTCTTGGGCCAGGTTTGCTTGAATCCACTTACGAACAATGCTTGGATAGAGAGATGGATCTATTAGGGATATCATTCAAACTACAGTTTCCTTTGTCTGTTGAGTATAAAGGCATAAAGAGGTTTGTTCTGTAACATCTTCGTGCTCTTCGTGCTCTTCGTGGTGAATAGTTACGGCAAATTTGCAAATTCTCTGAAAAACTTAAAACTAAAAGCGTAAAACCAAAAACCGTTGATAGTTGATAGTTAATAGTTTATAGTTTATAGTTGAAGGACTATAAACCATAAACTATAAACGAGTTTTGCATTTTGCTTTTTGGAGGAAATAGAGGTTTTAAATACCCGCTTAAAAACTACAGTTTCCTGGTTTTGCAGAACTCTATAATCCACCTAAAGAAAGGAGAAGAAGCTTTTATGGAAAGACCAGACGAGATTAAAAAATTAAGTAAAAAGATAGTAGAGTTAGAGAGAACAAATGCGGATTTAAAAAGAAATAATCAGGCAAAGTCTGAATTTGTTTCCATCGCATCTCATGAATTACGCACCCCACTTACCGTTATTAAAGGATATATTTCTTTACTTAAGCAGGAAGATATAGGTAATAATCCTGAAAAACGCCTGGATTTCCTTCATCGCATGGATGTTCAAACCAATCATATGATAAAATTAGTTAATAATCTTCTCAATGTATCCCGAATAGAAAGGGGTTGGTTTGGAATTTATCGAGATGTAATAGATATAGCTGTATTGGTAAAATCTGTGGTTGACAATCTAATCTCAACTACATCCATTCATCAATTCAGAATAAACTTTCCCTCAGATTTTCCTGTGATTATAGGAGATAAAGATAGATTAGAGGAAGTACTTACTAACTTGATTGATAATGGAATTAGATATTCACCACAAGGTGGTGAGATTATAATTGAAGGAATGGTAGAAGAAGATGAGGTGAAAATAATCGTTCAAGACCAGGGGATGGGTATTTCAGATGAATATTTACCTCATCTCTTTGAAAAATTCCAAAGAGTAGAACCACATCTTGTCAAAGGGACAGGTTTAGGACTGGCAATTAGTAAAGGGATTGTAGAAGCCCATGGTGGTAAAATATGGGTAGAAAGTGCCATCGGTAGAGGCAGTAAGTTTATCTTTACCCTGCCAATAAAACTAACATTAGCCGAAGAATTAGAAAATGTAAAATTTATTGAGATACTTAAAGAAGCCGAGCGTATATCTATGAGTGATATTAAAAAGGCAGTAGATTTTCTATCCAAACAAGGTGAACTCGTATCAAAAATGAAAAATGTAAAAATCTCTGATTTGTTAAATAACTCACTGGGACCATTCAAAACATTGTTAATGGCGATAGATGCTAAAACCCCTTACACATTAGACCATTCTATGAAGGTAACTGAATATGCGATGATGATTGCAGATGAATTAGAGATGTCACTTACAGAAAAGCGAAATTTGCGATTATCGGCTCTATTACATGATATAGGCAGGGTAGAAGTTCCTGAGGAAATTCTTTGTAAACAAAGCAAATTAACAGAGGATGAACTTAAAAGAATACAGGAACATCCATTAGCAGGAGTCCGAATTCTGGCTCCATTACGGGGATTAGAATGGGTGATTGGAGGTGTCCTTCATCATCATGAACGATTTGATGGCACTGGCTATCCAGATAAATTGAGGGGTGAAGCGATTCCCCTATTCGCTCGAATTATAGGGATAGCTGATGCCTATAGTGCTATGATTTCCCGCAGACCTTACCGTAAAGAACTAAGTAAAGAAGAGGCGTTATCTGAAATCAAAAGAAATGAAGGGCAACAGTTTGACCCATATATTGCTGAAGTGTTTTTAAAAATTATGCAGATAAATAAAAAATAACCACGCTCTTCTCCTGAAAATAAGGAAGTAGAAAGTAGAGAGTAGAAAGTAGAAAGTAAAGAAAACATCACTCCTTAAGCCTATCTCCTTACCTCCCACCTTCTATCTCCTACCTACTATTTTCATCCTCATTTGTGAACCCACGGTTCATGAGCGTTTCCCCTGAAAATAATCCGCAGATTTCGCAGAGGACACAGATTTTTATTTTTTTATCTCCCCACTGGCGGGAGATTAAGAGGTTAGGGGATTCTTTTATTCCCGAATCCCGAGCTCCGAGTTCCTTAATTTTCATCGTCCTCGTATAATATATATTGTTGGTCATTTTGAATGCCACAATCTTAATTCCTTATTAAATCCCCCACGATTGGGGGTTGGGGGTTGAAAATAAAATTAAAAAATTAATTATTA
>JBFLYA010000368.1 GCA_040757115.1 bacterium
TTCCACAATCAATTTCTACCTATTTCTATAAATTTCAATCTATTTCTATTATCTTATCTCCATATCACTCTTATCTCCTTATCCCCTTTCTTACACTTTTGATATATAGCCTGAACGGTTACAATTTCCATTGCACAGGTAGCTTTTTTTTCACTCTCATCCTCATATCTCTTATCAACAGAACTTCACGCATTTGTAGTATATCCATCTAAAGCAAAATAACTCCCAGTTATTATCTTTGGTTAAAGTAAATTACCAACTGATGTTATAAACTCATCAAAATCCTTTAGGTCATATTTTGTATATCCTAAAATATTTCTGTCTTCAATCTCCAAATAACGGTGAATGAGTTTGTTTCTAAATTTTACCATTTTCCTTAATCTTAAAACTAAATCTTCGTTTAAAACTCCTTCTTTCCCTAATATTTCAAAACATTCCCCAAAAGCCGAAATCCCTTTATTGAATCTTTTGGCGGCAATATGAACACAAATTCCACCTACAGCTTCAATGGCTTGTAATAAATAATATTTTACCGCAGCCATATTCTCTTTTTTAGACCAAAATTCTTTTTCGTCTACAGAAGTAAGTCGTTGTATTTCTTTTAAAGCTTCCCTAATCTCTGAAACCCTTTGTTTAATCTTTTCTTTGTCTATTTCCATAAGGATTAACCCGCCACTAATTCTTTTAAAGATTGGTAAGCAATATATTCATTAGCCAGAGCATCTAAAGATGTGTTTTCTATCATCTCGGTGAGTAATTGATAATTTTTGCAAAAAAGCAATTGTCCACGATTGAAAATATTATTTAAAAAATAACCTGGTGCAAAGTTCAAGACCTTTATCTCAATAATATCAAACAGCAAGTTAGAGTCTTTAGCTACTATTTCGGAAAGTTCCAATTCAGAATTAAAGATGTCCCCTTTCTCTATATTGTCAAGATAAATACCAATATCAATATCTCTAAAAGATGGTCCATCTAAAAAAGAACCAAAAATAAAGGCAAAAACAATCTCATTTTTATTCAGGAGGGATTGTTTAATCTTCTCTATAATCTTTTGCCTTTGATTCTGTTTAAAAGATAAATATTCATTCATAATTTGATGCCTCTTCCTTGACTGATAGGAATTTGCTTTTTGGGTCTTTTGGATTGTTTATTCATTTTTGCACCTTCTGAGGGTATTTTAGCAAAAATTTTAGCATATGTCAATAAAAAAATTCGACCTGTGAAATAGGTTTTAAGAGAGCGTTGCGTAGGACATAAAGTTATATCTATGGTCCCAGGCATTGTGTTACCTCATTTCTTGCCATCTTTTTGTATTTCTTGACATTTTGGAGTCCCAAAAGACAACCCAGAGGGTCATTAACCAGTCGATAAAAGGGCATATCTTTAACTTCTGGCATAATTATCTCGAGTGGAGCCTTCCCGCTACCTGGTTGTTGCAAAAACAGATACATTACCAGAAAACACAAAAGCTCTCTCTTGGCACTCCCTACTGAAAAAAACCCACATCTTTTCTTGTAGAATTGGTTGAAATCCCTAAAAAATCGCTCTATGACATTATTTGTCTTAGGAAACTTCTTACTCCCTATAGCAGGCAAAAACTTCGGCAATATCTTTTCCGTGTTCTCTATCCAGCCTTGAATACCTAATTCCTTTCCATTCTCCTTCAGTCTTCCAAATCTCCTCTTTGCTGTCCGTTTATCATTAGTTTGCAATACCTTCTTTAGTTCCTTCTTCCGCTCTTTGAGGACTTCTTTATCCTTTTCTCCTCCACCATTATCAAATTGTTTCTTAACCCATCGACTCGTAGCTTCCTGATGATGAAAATGGCATAACAAATGCTTTATACATTTCCCTAACGCTTCTCTGATATATTCGTATCCCCCCATCCCATCCGTAATAAATACCCTGGGTATTTATCCCAACATCTTCAGTTGAGCCCCTATCCACCAACATGCCCATTTCCCTCTCGACTCCAAAAGTGATGTCAGTATTGGTAACCCTGTCTTCGCCTCTAATACTACAAACCAATAATACCATTTCCCTTGTATCTTTAGCCACTTCTCTTCTATATACACCATGGTTGCCTTTACCTGCTTCTTTATCCACACAGACACTATTGGCCAAATCTCCAAACCTAATCCAACTATCCACCGTCCTACCGTAGTCTTATCTACATAACACCATTTCCCCAACACAGACCCTGAAACACCATGATGATACAGTGCCCACAGAAAAGAGACCATCTGAAGTGGCTTATTGATAGAAGATAGTGGAACTCCCGGAGTTAATAAGCTCCGTATGGCAGTCGGGTCTAAAATTGTTCTCTCCTTCATCTCAGGAACCACTATACCTGCTTGTTTCACTCTCTCTGAACTAAAACTCCCCATCATCTCCAAAAGCAGATATTCCTCTCGGTAATGTGCCTTCCCTTTGGATAGCCGTTGTCGTAGGACACCTCGTAAATCACTATACGGTATTTGACTTAAGGCTGTTTGAATATTCCATTCTCTTATATCCTCTCGACCAAGACGCCTTTTTTTACTAACTCACATAATTCATTCACTTCAGCTAAAGGTTCCTTCCTTAACTCTAATAATACTGCTTCCACTACCTCTTTATCTACTTTCCGCTGACGGGTCAAAAACGCAAGCATATCCTCTTGTCAATGGCAATTGAAAACTGAGCCATTTTTGGCAATTGAAAATTGACCCAGGGGGCTCCAATAATCCATCAAATTTGGCAATGAAAATTGACCCACCCCCCAACGCATTTGTGTTACGAAAT
>JBFLYA010000369.1 GCA_040757115.1 bacterium
AGCCTGTAACCGTCCCGGGTAAAAACTCAAATTCATCACCATATTTCTGTGTAAAACATACTACCACCCCACCTTCCTCAACATATTTCCGTAACCTCCATTCCAATATTTCAGAGGTATCTACACCGCTTAATCCATAGCTCGGAATGACCAGCACCTTGAAGTCGGATAACTTGCGAGGGATGATGGACGAGGGATGAGGGATGAAGGACGGAAGAGGAGGGACGAGGGATGAAAGAGGAAGTGACTTTTGGAGTCCAGGCTTTAGCCTTTCATTCGCAGCATTGGGCATTTGGATTTGATTTGACATTTGGAATTTGGATTTTGGAATTTGTTTGTAATTTGGAATTTGTGATTTGGAATTTTCCTCGATGGAGGATGGTAACGGTTCAAGGTCACGATCGATAAACCAGACCGGCTCTTTAAACCGTCCTAAAAGATGTGCTACACCATCTACAAATCCATTCAAATACACCCCAACCTCTGCCTCAGAATCTATCTTTGCCGGTGTTGGGTACCGTGGGTCTGAAATATCATAGGATTCATCCGGATGGTCAGTGACAATATTCTGACCATTGGCATACTGGATAGCAGAACTTTCTACACCTTCTATATCAACAATAATATAATGGATAAGATTATCATCAGGAATAAGTTCTTCACCTGAAGTAACCACAAAACAGGTAGAATCTTCTCCTTTAGCTGGTATCTCTAAGGTAGAAGCAGGATATTCAGTTATACTCAGACACTTTGATGCCTTAATAAGAATCATTGTTATGTTAGCTATTTTAGACTCGTTGGTATTATTTGTGATGGTGATGTAGTGTGTATGTGATTCGTATGGCTCTGTAAAATTCTCCCAGGCGGGGTAAATAGAGACAATAAAATTTTCTTTAACTTCAAAAGTCAATCTATAATCATCTTCAGGACTTTCATCTTCTTGTCCATCCTCATCGCCATCCAGAGTATTTCCATCACTATCTTCTGCTGTTCCTAAAATGGTAACGGTATAATTCTCAGCATCAAAATCCTGTGATGGATTAAAAGTAAAAGTCCTATTATTATTACTCCAACTAAACTCTCCTTGAATATCAGGATAGATACGAAAAGCGTTCTCAACAGAAGTGGTATTCATTGGCTTACTGAAGTTTATTACAATATTTGTATCTATTCCTACACCTGTAGCTTCATTCTCTGGAGTAGTCGAAGTTACACGGGCGTCTGGGATATGATAAAAATGAGCTATTGGAAAAGGATCAGGAAAATACCAGCTTAAAGATTTATGGTATCGATTTTTATTATGAGCATTTAGAATTATGTTATTCCCACTTCCTCCACTTACTATCACTGCATGACTATATGTATCATTAGAATTTCCAAAGATAATTACATCACCAGTGGTTAAGTTATCAGGTGGTGAACCACTGTCCCTTATAAAACTGTATTCAACATATTGATTATTAACCAGGTGTTGATGTAAATTATCACAATAAGGAATAGTAGCATCTATCCACTGATTATTAATATGTCTTTTCCCATAGCATCCAGGACCAGCAGTTAAATCAAGACCACCTTCAATTAAACATTGGGAAACAAAATTGGCACAATCTCCACCTGAATCATTATAATTTTTATAGTAGGAATTTGGATCATGGTTAGGATTATCTAAATCAGGATTATTATAGCCCCAAACATTATAATCATCTTCGTCTGGTCCCCAATAAGTATTTCCATAAGTAGACACCTCATTTCGATTAAAAGATAATACAGTTGTAGCAATCATTAGACAAACAGAGAAAGTTATAAATATAAAATGTATCCTTTTCATTTTTTACTCCCTTCAATTCCTAATCTTTTCAATATCCTATTGGCTATATACTGGATATTTTGGTCTTCGTCTTTACTTAACTCCTTTATAACTGATATGGCTTTTTCATTACCAATTTCCCCAAGATCCCGTAAGGCTTTATACCGTATTGTTTTTTTAGTCTTATCTATAACTTTTTTTAATTCATCACTTGTAAAATCTCCATATCCTGATAAATCGATACTCCACTTATCCATATTCTCTCCTTTAGCAAGACTAATTAACACAGGTAATGACTTTGTCTTCTCTCCAAGAGCAACTAATACTTTAGCTACAGTGGAACAGACTAATATATCCTTATCTTCTAATGCTTCTATTAAAGAAGGAATAGCTGATTTGTTTCCTATTTGTCCTAATGCTTCAGCAGAGTCTCTTCGAGCCTCTGCACTTCGAGCTCCAGTAGTTTTATAATTTTTTAACACTTCAATTAATACTGGTATTGCTTTCGGATCTCTTGAGAGTCCTACATAAGTAATACTCATATCTTCATGAGTCAGAGGATATAAAGTTTCCTCCTTCATTTTTGTCTTTATCTCTTTAATTATTTTAGGGATTTCGAGTAAATCTACTTTATCCTCTATTAACCCTAATCTGAACTCGACCTCTTTTTCTATTTTTTCTTTTGATACTCCTTCCATCCTACATTCTTCTCTTAATTTTTCTCTTATTTCTGCTCGTCTTTTTTCTAATGCCTTTTGTCTATCTACTATTTTACTTTCATTCTTTCCTTGTTCCTCTAGTGTAGTTTCTTTCACTTGACTTTTTTCTTTAGCTGGTTCCCCACCCATAGCTTGTAACACTGTACCTCCCCCAATCACCATACTTAAAACCACTAAAAACCCTAATACTTTTTTTACTTTAAACATCTTTCAAACACCTCCTAAAATTTT
>JBFLYA010000370.1 GCA_040757115.1 bacterium
ATATTAAAAATCAAAAATAAGAATAAAAGAATTCCTTAATTTTGATATTTGCTCTTTGATTTTTGATATGATATTTGATATGTCATTTTGCATTTTAATATTTAATTTTTGATTTTGTATTACACAAAAGGTAAGGGAAGAATAATAATTTTAAACCTACCTGCACAGGATAAAATCTCCATTAAATTTACTATTTCGCATAACGCCTGGTGGGTATCTGAAGTCCGAGCGAAGTGAGGATTTGGGCGGAGGTGCGAAGCACCGAAGCCAGATACCCGTCTGTTATATGACCTCGCCGAAGGCGAGGCAAGGAAACCGAAGGTTTCCGCAGAGTTCCGCACCCCACTCATTCTTTTACTTTGCACTCATCTCCTTATATTTGTGGTTCTACCAAACATTTCTCAAAATCGACAACAAGATATTTTTTGCCTTTTTGGATTACTTTATGTCCCTCCTTTTCTAAAAGTTTCTTTTGACTTTCGATTCCACCAGGATATTTTTCATTTATTATCCCATCAACTTTTAATGTTCGCCAATAAGGAGTGGTATTTTTTTCTCCTTTACTTATTGACTCTGTTGCTGCTTCAGCGGCAATTCGAGCAAAAATCCCAGTGGTCATTGGACAAGCAATTGTGGTATTGTGTTTTTTTGCAAGAGCGTTTCGAATTTCATTAATTGTAACAATCTTTCCATTAGGAACCTCTCTCATAATTTCATCAACTTCAATTGGCGCCGGGATTACCATTGTATCACCAATTTTTTTCGTTCCCCATTTACCGACCATTTTTGGCGGTATTTTTATTGTTTTCGGAAGCCCTTTGCTATCCTCCAATTTTTCTTTCCAGGATTTGCGTTTTTTAGACATATTTTTCACCTCTATATAGATTATCTTTGACCTTTAAATATTCTCCTTTCCCCAAGCAAGGGTTCGGAATTTCATATAACGGGGTGCGGATGAGCGAAGTGCCCCGAAAGGGGCATAGGTTCGACAGGCTCACTATAAGTTTTGGCTTCAGCCCCGACCCGCAAGCGCGCCCCACCCTGTGTGTTCCCCCGCCACCGCTGCTGATAGCCAAAATGACGCTTCGCCACTTCCGATTTCAAGAAAAACTTCCGAACTACATCTGGCTGAAGCCTTTGGCTCATCTGTATCCCAATAACCAAAATGCGAACTCAAAGGGTTCGAGCGAAGCGTCATTTTGGTTATCGTGTTGCGGATAAAAGAAGTTAGCCGGTAGGTGAATTTGGGGAAATCTTTGATTTCCCTTTTATCCGCTGTTAGCTGAACCACCTTCAACTCGTACCAAACCGATTCCGGAGCGGAAAGTATATGATCCCCTCTTGCGCAGCCTTTTGAATCTTGAGATCTAATGCATCGATGAGAGAAATATGGCCCTCTAGAATTAAGCTCAAGTCTGAACCATCAAACAATACTATGTTGGAGCTGACCCCTCGAGTAAACTCCGAGATGACTTCTGGTCGAAAGCCAACGATGGAGAAGAAAATACCTCTTGTACTCTCTAGCTTTTTGTCGACTTTCGTCTTGAAAGCAGCGAGGTCTGCTTCTGAAGGAGGCTCGGCTCGCCATCTGGCCTCGACGAGATAATCAAAACCCTTGAATTCGAAGTAGCCATCGATCTGCTCCGTGGCCGTCCGATAGGGGCGGCGGTAAGAAATTTCATGCGCCTCAAAGAGCTCAGCAAGGATGTCCTCAAGCCCATAGCCTCGCTTTTGCGGATCATCTCGACTCATAACCATAGAGGCAAACGTGTTTCGTAGCTCCTCCATTTTCTGTGCTCTGGCTGCGAGCGCAGCCTGCTTACGGCGGGCTTCCTGTGCCCTTTGATCTGCAGCGCTCTTTTCTTCTTCAGCGACAAGTTTCTGTGTAATGGCAAGCTCCTTTAACCACTTTAAAGCCTTTAGCGCAGCATTTCGATCCGGAACCGATTCGTCAGGTACATTCCGAAGATTGCAAAGCTCTGACACAATCCTCCGCTGGATCAGAAAACCCTCTTCATCTAAGGCTTCCAATTCAGCAAGGATGTGTCTAATAATCTTGTATTTGGATTCATGAGCGAAGCGGTCATAGATCTCAGGTGGCACGCCAGCGGATAGGAGAAAGGAACGGAAGGGATCCTTCAACCAAAATGCCTTCCCACATACCTGTACAATAGCCTCTTTTATTTCGAATGGGAGACGGTTTATCATTAACATACCTACCTTTGCGGTTCGTCTAACGGGATGCGGATGAGCGAACTGCCCCTTTAGGGGCATAGGTTCGACAGGCTCACTACAAGTTTTGGCTTCAGCCCCGATCCACTTCGTGCGACCCACCCTGTAGGTTCCCCGGCGCCGCTGATAGCCGAAGTGACGCTTCGCAACTTCCCTTTTTCAAAGATTCCCTTTGAGTTACATAAAGCTTCCGCCTTTCGCTCATCCGCATCCCCGACCCGCCTGAGGCGGGTGCCCCGCAAAATGGAGCGAAGCGACATTTTGGTTATCGGTTTTGTGTATCTGACATTTTTCTGGTGCATAGCGGAAGAAAAATGGGGCTGTAGCCCTTTTAGATACACAATGTTAGGCGAAGTCTCGATCATTTATTCCCCAAAAAACCAAATTTTGTTTACATGACAAACATGACATTAAAACCTATTTTTTGTCATTATTGTCATTTTCTACTTTAAATAATCTTATATAAGCTCGAAACATCTTATCTGTAACCTCATACTTCCCCCTCTCTACTTTACTTAATA
>JBFLYA010000371.1 GCA_040757115.1 bacterium
CACCGAGATTGTGCCATCTCTTGCCTCGACCGTTAGAGTCCCGCGCATAGTTTTTGTCCCGGCGGAAAAAGTAACCGTAGAGGTATTTGTTGGAGTAATCGTGCCTAACAGCTCTGGTTCACACCACCAACTATAAGTCAAACTGCCCAATTCCTCACCAAAAGAACCATAACCCTGCCCCGTATAGGTAACACTACCTCCCGCGAGGACATTTGAAGAACCAGTGATTGCGGCAAAACTCAACGCAGTAGGAGAACGAGTCACCTCATTCGATTTATCACTCCATTTACTTTTATTAGTAGAACTCGCCGGGTCATAAGCATAAGCAACAAAATAATATAATTTTCCATTGTCTAAATTTGAGATAGTTGTTTCGGTTGAATAAGAAGAAGTTGAACTTCCACTTTCTGCCACAATCCCTGCATCCTGCTTATCATCATAATTTTCACTACTTACACCAGTTCGAGAACCATAATACACCCAGAATCCTACCTGATGATTAAAATCATTATTTTGTATGGTGAACTTCACCCAGGTGTTACCGTTAATTACATTATAGATTCGTGGTGTTTCAAGAATTGCCTTAGTCGTTGCCCCTACACAATTTGACAGGTCAGACCAATTCCCGGCATCATCTACGGCCTTAATACCAAAATAATATAAAGTTTTTGGGGATAAATTTCCAACAGAATAATAATAATATTTTCCATCTACGGTCAGGGTATCAGGAGATAAAGTCTCACTTCCAAAAACATTACCCCAATTATTATTGGTAATAGGTGTAGTTGCATAATTGATGACATAATATGTAGGTGTGCCAATATCAAAATCATCTCCTGTTGGTAACCATTGTAAAGTCACAGTCCCTAATTCTATTTCTCTAAGCTCAAGTGTGATTTGGTCAGGAGAAACTGTATCACTCCCAATCCAGGGAGAATATTCTACATAATCACTCACTTTATCCCCATAAATAGTCGATGTCCCTTCAGGTGTAGGACCTGAAGGATGTCCCCACCAGTTATTAGTCGCCGTAATTGTTCCAACTCCCAAAGAAGTGTCGTTATAAATCCCATAACAAGTATTTCCAATTATATTACTGTTAGTAATGTTTGGGCTGAGTATTCCCATAGTTTTCGCATAAATACCGTATTTACTCTTCATCAATGAACTACTTCCTATTTGAGGACAGGAACTATCAGAATAGATACAGGATGGTTCTACATTATCATAGGTAGCAGTTCCCGCTCTTATTGTGGTCCAGGTAATTGTTGGTGAACCATTATTAATTATAGTTACACCATGAGAATACACATTGGAGATATCTGTATTTGATATTTCAGGGGCAGAACTATCACACCAAATGGCAGGGGTAGGACCGTTACTATCATTTCCTCCATATTCAATCTTACAATATTTAAGGTAAGAATTCTGACTATATCCAGTAAATTTTATATACCCCCAGTCACCCGGATTAACCGGTATTTGATTAGAAGTAAAGGTAATCCGTCCTCCGTCAGTACCATTTGCCTGTAAACAACCTGAGCGGGCTGAAGAGACATCACCTATTATAATAGCTCTATTCTTATCAACTTTTATAGTTACTCCCGCATCAATAGTTAATGTTCCGGGAGATACCGAATCCCCAATTAATAAATCATTTTCAGTAATCAGATATGGTATTCCCTGATTATGCCAGGTTATATCTTCATTGATACCAGTGTAAAGAACACCCCATATACAGATGACATTACGCCTTGAATCTTTTACCCCATTATTTATAATTGTATTATCTTTCATATCTAACATTGGACCTGTAAGGACAGGATATCCATCATTATCTCTTATTAGACAATGCTGAAGGTAGAGTATGGGATGAGTGAAAGTGTTAATAATAGAATAAATTCCAGCATTATCACTATTTGAAATAGTACAGCTTGCTATCACGGGTAATTGAACACAGAGATTACAGTAAATATTTCCATTTCCACTACCCCCACCCCCATATTCTATCTGACAATAGGTCAGTTTTGAAGGTTTCGAAGTCATATTAAATACAATTCCTTCCCAGTCTCCTTTGTTCTTTGGATTTTGATTGGAGGTAAAGGTAATCGTTCCATCTGGAGTTCCCTCAGCTATCAGGATTCCATTAATATTCATTGCCGTCGCAGTTTTAAATCTTACCTCTACACCAGGCTCAATCGTTAATGTCCCATTAACATATATCGTTCCCGTAGCAATATAAGGGCTGTTACCTTTAGTCCATGTCCCAGACTGCCCATCCGCGACGACTGTCCCACTTACATACTCTCCCCGGGCAAAAGATGAAATAAAAATAACCATTAATGCACTACTGCATAAAACTTTAATTATCTTCTGCATATTTCCTCCGTTTCTCTGCATCTCTAAAGTATTAAGTTTTGTAAGCGTTCAGGTGGTGTAACAAAAGGAGATGTGGAGATTAAGGAGATATTATAAAAAAATTGAAATTATAGAAACTAATAGAAATTTATGGAAATTTGTTGTTTTCCACAATCAATTTCTACCTATTTCTATAAATTTCAATCTATTTCTATTATCTTATCTCCATATCACTCTTATCTCCTTATCCCCTTTC
>JBFLYA010000372.1 GCA_040757115.1 bacterium
TTCCATAAATTTCTATTAGTTTCTATTAATTTCAATTTTTTTAATAATATCTCCCTATCTCCTTAATCTCCACATCTCCTTTTGTTACACCACCTGAACGCTTACCTATTTTTAAGCCTTTTTAAACACCGAAAAACGCGAAAAACACGAAAAAAAGATATTTTCCTCTCTGTTTCTCTGCGTCTCTGTGTCTCTGTGGTGAACAGTTACAAAAAGATGTTAAAATTTATTCTAATCACAATCATTATTTTAAATAGTGTCTCCAGTTGGGCAAAAACATCGCCAACATTAATTAAATGGTTTGGGCAATCTATCTCTAAAACTACCACCGCCTACCAGAATATCATTTTATCTGACCGTAAAATCATTACCACCAGATATTTAAAAGGGATTGAAATATGGCAACAAGATGATAAAGGTAGCTGGACTATTGTGCCTCATACCGGACTTTCTTCAGACGGTTCTTATCAAGGATTAGCCATTGGTGATGTCAATCAAGATGGTAAATTAGATATAATTGCTACCACGGCTAATTCAGGAATTAGTCTCTGGTTAGGTGAGGATAATTTAAAATGGAATAAAATCTCAACCAATCTTCCTCAAATTAACTCCTATTTTGGAGTTGAGGTCGCTGATTTGAATTCAGATGGTTCTATGGACATAGTTTCTGCATCTCAATTCGGAATAAAGGTTTGGGCAGGAGATGGAACAGGTAAAAATTGGATTCCTCAAAATCATGGTCTGCCAGATTATAAGTATTACTATAAAGTTGTAATTACGGATTTTAACCTGGATGGTAAATTAGATATAGTTGCCACGAATAACGATGGAGGTGGTGTAAAAGCCTGGCGAGGAAATGGTCAGGGAAAATGGATGAATACCTCAAATGGACTTCCTGGTTATGGAAACTACTACGGGTTAGCCACTTCGGATGTAAATTTAGATGGCAAGTTAGATATAATTGCAGGTAGTGGTAAAAATGGACTTGGGATTTGGCTGGGAGATGGCAATGGAAATTGGTCAGATTCTGCTAAATCACCTCTTAAAACAAGGGCTGTTTTTAGTCTTTTTGCTTATGATTTTAATTTAGATGGTTATCCAGATATTGCCGCAGGAACTGATGAGGGAATTAAAGTCTGGGTAGGAGATGGTCAAGGTAACTGGCAACTTGCATCATCAGGACTACCAACTGAAAATTTCTATCAGGGGCTTGCTGGCGGGGATATTAATTTAGATGGAAGACCAGACATCATTGGGGTTAATTCTGCTGGTATTCAACTCTGTTTATCAAATCCAGCACCAGTATCATTACTTGGCTGGATAGGACAGATAGGATATACCACAGATGGACTTCAACCTGAATATGGCACATCAGGCACGATTTTTACATATAAACTAAATTATATCAATAATCTCCCACCTAAAAAAGGTCATCCAAAGGTAGGCATTTATAAAGGGCAAACCTTAATCGGCACCTATACGATGAAACAAGATAATGGCTTTTACTATTTTGAGATTTGTTTAAAAGAGAAAGGGAGTTATAGTTATCAATTTGAGGCAGAAGATATTGCTGGAAATAAAGCTATCGGCACGCCAATATACCCACAAATGGGTCCTATGGTTGATTCTATTCATCCCCATATCTGGGCACAAAAGACCACCCCTGATACCTCGCACGAACACTATGGCATAGCTATAGCAGATTTCAACTTAGATGGTGTTGCGGATATAGTTTGTGCCACACCTCAAGGTGTGAAGGCATGGATAAGGACCAATAATCATTGGCAGCCAGCATCTTTTGGGCTTGATGAAAATAAATTCTATTATGGGGTAGCCCTGGCAGATTTTAATTTAGATGGGAAATTGGACATCGTGGCAACCAGCATTAAAGGATTGGATGTCTGGTTTGGTGATGGTGATGGTAGATGGAATCTTAGCTCGAATGAATTGCCTTCAACCGGTTTTTTCTACGGCGTGATTTGTGGGGACTTTAATTTTGATGGAAAACCAGATATTGTTGCTGGAACTAATGATAATAAAGGTGTGCAAGCTTGGTCAGGCGATGGTAGAGGTAACTGGAAAAACAATTCTAAAGGACTTCCAACAGACGGACACCTTTGTAGCGTTGCCCTGGTTGATTTTAACTCAGATGAAAATCTTGATATTGTCGCTGGTGATTATACGGGAATCAGATTTTTACTCCAGGAAAATATGACTAAATTCAATACCTGTTCAACAATTTATGATTTACCTACTCCGCCAGGCTTTCAGCTAGCTGGTTTACCGGATGTTCTTTTTGGTCGATTTGATGGCATTACTAAAGGATTTGCCAGTGATGGCAGGGGAAACTGGACCTATACCTTTACCAATCTTGCCATTGGCGAAGGAATAGAAATTGAGTAAGCAAAAAAGGTAATTGGTGATAGAAAAATTAGGTGGTGTCTTAATCTATCATAAAGGTTGAAATAGTGTCCGAAAAGGAGTAAGCGTTCAGGTGGTGTAACAAAAGGAGATGTGGAGATTAAGGAGATAGGGAGATATTATTAAAAAAATTGAAATTAATAGAAACTAATAGAAATTTATGGAAATTTGTTGTTTTCCACAAT
>JBFLYA010000373.1 GCA_040757115.1 bacterium
CTAATAATTAATTTTTTAATTTTATTTTCAACCCCCACCCCCCAATCTTGGGGGCTTTAATAAGGAATTAGGATTGTGGCATTCAAAATGACCAACAATATATATTATACGAGGACGATGAAAATAGGGAGGGAACACACCCCTAACCCCTCTCAAGAGGGGAATACAACCCCCTGACCCAACGGCACTGACTTAAGAAAAAATTAAATAAAAGACCTCCAAATGTCGATTAAGTATAATAGATAAAATTAACCTAATAGACAAAGGAGGTCTCAGATGAAACTATCTAAAAGTAATATCGACAAAAGGAGAAGAAAACTTAAAGCATTAAGAGAAAAATTAGTATCCACTCAGCTAAATGGAATACGAGAATTACTAACGAACAAAACAATCGAAGGGATATGTAAGGAATGTGAGTATTATTTTAGAGAACGGCTTTTAACACCTGTAGTTACGATTTTTCACATGATAGGAGCAGGGATAAGTCGTGAGGGAAGTTTTCAGAGTGCATGGCATAATATAGGAGAGACAGGGAGATCAGATGCATTATCCAGAGCAAGGAAACGCTTACCATTAAAGGTATGGGAAGGGATAGACAAGAAGGTAAGAAGAGATATGGGAGATGAATTCAGGGATAAGAGTTTATGGTGAGGGCATCGGGTAATAGGGATTGATGGAAGTTGTATATCCATGGGAGATGAAGAGGAATTAGTTTCTGAGTTTGGGAGGAGTGAATTGCAGAATGGAGAGAATCGATTTCCTATAGGTAGGGTAGTATTTGGGTTTATGTTAAACACGATGGGATTGGTAGGGCATAAGGTAGGTTCATACAGAACGAGCGAGAATGCTCTTTTTGGGAAGTTAATGGAGGAACTTTTACCAGGGGATTTAATTGTAGGAGATCGTCGTTTTGCCGGAGCAAAGTTATTTGTAGAATATAGACAGAAAGGGCTTGAGTTTATCATCAGAGCCCATCCAAGATTAAAGGTAGGATCATTAAAAGTAGTCAATATTTTGGGCAATAATGATTTGATAGTAGAGGTGCTTATCCCGAAGGTATATCGTCGTAAGGATCCTACCCTTCCAGAAGTAATTAATGTCCGAGCAATTAAGACAGAGGCAAAGATTCAGGGGAAGAAGGAAAGTTTTTGGTTAATGACATTTTGTTGGATAGTAAGAAATATCCTTCAGAGGAGATTAAATTATTGTACAAAAAGAGATGGAAAATGGAGGGATTAATTGAGGAGATAAAGATATGGTTGGGTGCGGATGTTTTAAGGTCAAAGACAAAAGAAGGGATTTATAAGGAGATGTAGCGAGGGTAATAGCTTACAATTTGGTTCATTGGTTAATGTTGAGAGCGGCTAAGAAACATAAAAAGGATGTAGGAAGGATCAGTTTTTCAGGGGCAATTAGATTAACAGCAGTGTATAGTATAAAGATAAGTGTAGCTCCTTTTTGGATGTTGCCATTACTTTATGAGGAATTACTTGAGAAAATAGGTTGTTCGGAGGTTCGATATCGGCAAATAGAAGTGAGCCGAGATTAAAGAAAGGTAGCCAAAAACGTTATCCAATGTTAAAAATATCTCGTGCAGAATGGAGGGATATCAATGGTCTCGTTGCTTAAGTCAGTGCCATTAACCCCTACCCCCCCTTTGTTAAGGGGGAATAAACTTGCTTTTCATCGGTTCCTTGGTCTATAGTCTATGGTCTGTAGTCTATTTTCAGGAGAATCCCCCATTTCACTGACCCATTACTGAGAGGTTAAAATTTTAATTGACATAGCATGAAATCTTTGCTAAAATATACCTTAAGAAGTGAGTATAATAAAAATGAACAATTGACACCTGTATTCAATTCTTTATTCATTGTTCGTAACCGTTCAAGGTGTTAATGAAGGGAAAAGGGGAAATAATGGAAAAAGGGGAAATTTATTTTTATGTATAGGAATTTGAAAGTTGTTCTGCTCGTTCCCGCATTATAGTTTTTGCAAAAATAAGTTCCTTTTTTTTTAACGGAGTCCCAGATTTAGACGCTTCGCTTGATCTTCGATTCTGTGATACTGACAAAGCACACAATCTTCAATAAACCTGTTCCTGACAGCTTCAGGAATTGAGGACTCCAAAAATTTAAAATGAAATTCTTTAATATTTTTCCCCTTTTCCCCCTACTTTTCCATTTTCCCTTACTTACACCCTGAACGCTTACCATTGTTCGTTATTCGTTCTACAAATTACGAAACACGAATTCAAGGAGGAATAAAAATATGCAGTTTTTAGATGTAAAAACAGACTTTGCCTTTAAAAAGGTATTTGGAAGCAAACAATCAAAAGATATACTTATAAACTTTATAAACTCAGTGGTTAAATTCAAAGATGGAAGCATTATTGAAGATTTAACCATAGTTGACCCATATCAGATACCGTTACTTAAAGGGATGAAGGATACCTATGTTGATGTCAAGGCAATGTTATCAGATGGTAGTGGCGTAATTATTGAGATGCAGATATTAAATTATGAAGGATTAGAAAAAAGGATTCTCTACAATGCGGCGAAGGCATATTCTACGCAACTTTTATGTGGTGATGAATTTTATC
>JBFLYA010000374.1 GCA_040757115.1 bacterium
TGTTTCCCACAATCAATTTCTACCTATTTCTATAAATTTCAATCTATTTCTATTATCTTATCTCCATATCACCCTTATCTCCTTATCCCCTTTCTTACACTTTTGATATATAGCCTGAACGGTTACCTATTTTTTATCCGCGAAATATCCGCAACATCCGCGTCATCAGCGTGCTATTAGTGGGTGAATAGATACCTCTTTTTTACACAAGTTCTGCCATAATTAGATTAGCATTGTTGGTATTACCCCTCAAAATTTCATTGACATTTACCGCCTGAATATATATACTTAATAAATATGAATAGAAGATATTCAAAACCTATTCGAGCAGGTAATCTTACAATCGGCGGAGATGCACCTATTTCAGTCCAATCAATGACCAAAACCAAAACAAGTGATGTTAAAACAACGGTCAGGCAAATCAAGCAACTTGAAGATGTTGGTTGCGAAATTATTCGAGTTGGTGTGCCAGATATGGAATCAGCTAAGGTTTTAGGAGTGATTAAAAGACAAATTAGTATCCCTTTGGTTGCGGATATTCATTTTGATTATCGCCTGGCATTAGAGGCCATCGCTCAAGGGGTAGATAAATTAAGGATTAATCCTGGGAATATCAAACAAACGGACAGGGTCGTCAAGATAGTTGAAAAGGCAAAAGAGAGAAATATCCCCATCCGAATTGGGGTAAATTCGGGTTCTGTTGATAGAAAAAAATTTGGCAAGGTAGGCGCAACAGCATTGGTTGAATCAGCCCTCCAGCATATTAAGATATTAGAAGATTTAGACTTCTTTGATATTGTTATTTCACTTAAAGCCACTGATGTGCCAATGACTATCGAGGCGTATCAATTGATGGCGACCAAAGTCGATTACCCCTTTCATATTGGCATAACCGAATCAGGTCTTCCGTGGGCTGGAAGTATAAAATCAGCCGTCGGTATGGGTAGTCTACTTAGCCAGGGGTTAGGGGATACGATTAGAGTTTCTTTAACCGCACAACCTATCGAGGAAGTAAAACTTGGTTATGAAATTTTAAAGGCATTACGGTTACGAGAGACAGGTCTGGAATTAATTTCCTGTCCTACCTGTGCCAGATGTGAAATAGATTTAATCAAGATTGCTAAACAGGTAGAAAAGGAGATTAAAAAATTAAAATTTAAAAAATTAAAATTTAAAATCGCCATTATGGGTTGTGTGGTCAATGGTCCAGGTGAAGCCGCTGACGCTGATATTGGCATTGCCGGGGGTAAAGGAATAGGATTAATATTTAAGAAAGGTAAAATTATAAAAAAGGTGCCGCAAACAGAGTTAGTTGAAACACTACTCTATGAGATTAAATTGATGAGAGATAGTTCACTTTAGGGTTAAAAAAGGGGTGCAGTTACTTGTCCAAAAAAAATTTATTTAAACAAGAATTTAAGGCTAACTGGGAGATATTTAAGGCAAACAAATTAGGTTTATTTGGGCTTTGTTTGGTAATATTTTTTGGGATAATGGCTTTAATTTCTCCTGTCCTACCAATGATAAATGAAATATATAAGCCTATGACCGGGGTTGACCCGGAGATTTTATGGGCAATGCCACCTTCAAAGACTCATATCCTCGGCACAGATTTTATGGGCAGAGATATTTTAAGTCAATTAATGTGTGGGGCACAAATTGCCTTTGTTATTGGTATTACGGCGGCATTGGCCTCAGTCATAATTGGAACGGTCATCGGGTTAATTGCAGGTTATTTTGGTAATGTCATTGACACTTTATTTATGCGTCTGGCAGATATTGTGCTGACATTACCTTCCCTGCCACTTATTATAATTATTGCCGCCGCTATTGGCAAACAGAGTATCTGGATTATTATCTTTATTATTGCCTTGCTTGGTTGGCCTTCTACGGCAAGGATAATTCGGGCTCAAACATTATCATTAAAAGAGCGTCCTTTTGTTGAAGCCGCACGCATTGCCGGGGCAAGTAACATGAGAATAATCTTTTACCACATTGGACCTAATGTTCTCCCATTATCATTTTTGTATATGACCTTTGGGGTAAGTGGCGCAATTTTGACCGAAGCAGGACTAAGTTTTATTGGTCTGGGTGACCCATCGGTCGTAAGCTGGGGTATGATGCTCCAATGGTGTTTTACCACAGGTCATACATTCAAAGCACCTTACTGGATACTTCCACCGGGAATATGTATTTCTCTTCTTACCTTCGCATTTTATCTTATCGGCAGGGCATTAGATGAAGTAATAAATCCAGGATTAAGAGAAAGATGAATTGGATTAAGGTGAATTTAGTAATCTATATCTTACAGGGTAATAAGTCAGTTATTTGGGGGAATGAAAATAGTAGGCAAGTAGGTAGTAGGTAAGTAGGAAAGGGATAAAGGATGTGCACGGTATTCCTCTTCTGGGGGCAATGCCTCCCCCTTTCCTACTTTCAGGGAAAACGGTCATGAGTCTGCGACTCACAAAGTCTTATGGTGAAATGTCAAGTAAAAAATTAAGTTTTTTTAAAAATATTTTTCTTGACTTATATCCCTAAAAAGGCACAAAAATAGTATGTTCGGATAC
>JBFLYA010000375.1 GCA_040757115.1 bacterium
AGAAATAGGTAGAAATTGATTGTGGAAAACAACAAATTTCCATAAATTTCTATTAGTTTCTACTAATTTCAATTTTTTTAATAATATCTCCCTATCTCCTTAATCTCCACATCTCCTTTTGTTACACTACCTGAACGCTTACGGGAATCTGTAACGATTTTGGATTTTCGATTTGGGATTTCCCTTCAATCCACAATCCAAAATTCTGTTTCCTGGGAGGGGGATAACAAAAAATGCGAAAAGGATTACTCATTGCCTTATTTTGGGCGAGTATAGCCCTTGCCTCGCCACTGGTTATTTCTAAACCAACTGTCTTCCTTAAAGATACATTTTTGGCAACATCGTTTAAAACACAACATCTATTAGGACAACAAGAGATAAAAACTATCCAGAGCGGTTTTACGGTTACTATTAAGATTGATGTTGAATTATGGAAGAAGGGTAGATTATTTCATGACCTGGAAACTACCCGTCAGATAACCAAAGAAATATCTTATGATATCTGGGAAAAAATCTATACATTAAGATTTGATAAAGGAGATATATTAAAATTTGATAACCTGACAGATTTAAAAGAGACTTTAAACCAGGAAGATATTGTCCTCATTAGACCTTTAAAGGGATTAGAAGGTAAAAAAGTATATTTTGTGCAAATCAGGGTTGATATTGAGTCAATTAATAAAAAAGAAATGGAAGAAATAGCAAAAAGAATCAATGGCGACTCCCCAGCGTTTATAAATCTCCAGAAGATATTTGCGGTATTAGTTAGACATCGTTCTAAAGATATAAAGTCATATATCCAATCTGATAATTTTAAACCGGATACATTAAAAGGAATCTCAAATGATTAATGTCATACTTTTATTAGCCATTTTGTTTATTATAATGGTAACAGTGATACAGGTGAGTAAAAAGATTCAGATAAAAATGGTCGTTTGTTTCTTTTTAATCTCCTTAATGCCGATTATACCCCTTATCTTTGTTATTAATAGTATTATTGAAAAAAGCTTGAATATTGGGGTCAACAAGGAAATTATTGATACCCTTCAGAGTGCTAAGGTCTTAGTTGAAGAGGTTCTGGATAGAGAAAAGGAAAAGGTGGCTCAAGAGGCAGTATATTTGAGCAAAAACCCAGCCTTTATTTCTAAAACTAAGAATGCAGAATTATTAGAGGCACCCAATCCTCTGGTTAAAAAGGCAGGACATCTAAAAAAAACATTTACAATAGTTTGTGGCGAAAATAACGAAATAGTCAAAGGTATTGCCCCGATATTTGAAGGGGATAGGGTTCAAAAAGTAGTTGTGGTTAGTTCTACATTAGACAAGGAATTTATCCAGGGGGCACAGAAGCTTAAAAATAGCCTGAAATTTTATAGTTCATTAAATTTACTTCGAGTGCCTATTGAAAAAGGATATTTGCTAATATTTATTTCTATTGCCCTGGTAATGATATTTCTGTCATTTTTAACTGGCTATGTCATTTCTCGAAAATTAACAAAACCACTTAAAAGCCTGATAAAAGGGTTAGAAGAAGTAGGTTTGGGGAATCTTGATTATCAGGTTAATGTCCAGACTAAAGATGAGATGGCCAGAACAATAAATTCATTTAATAAAATGGTAAAGGAATTAAAGGAAAGCAGGGAGTTATTGATTTTTGCGGAACGAGAATCTGCCTGGCGAGGGATAGCCCAGCGAATAGCCCATGAAATTAAGGGTCCCCTTACACCTATCGTATTATCTTTGCAACATCTTCAGGATAAATTCTATAAAGACCCTAAATCTTTCGAGGCTATTCTAAAGGATTGCACTCGAAGGATAACCGAAGAGGTCGAGGTTTTACACAAGATGGCAAAGGAATTCTCGGAATTTGCCCGTATGCCCACACCTTGCTTTGAATTTACTGATGTAAATAAAATCCTCGAAGATACGGTTAGCCTTTTTGCCCAAATTAGTCCGGCGGTAGAGATTAAAGTAATCTACGGTGTTAATTTACCGCGAATTAAACTCGACCGTGAAAGGATGAAAATGGTCTTTAAAAATATCATTCAAAATGGAATTGATGCCTTCCTTGAGAAAACAGGTGAAATCAATATCGAAACCTCTTGCGATAGCGAATTTCTAAAGATAGAATTTAAAGATACAGGTACTGGCATGGATGAAGAGACGATAAAAAAAATCTTTACCCCATATTTCTCGACTAAATCTCACGGAATGGGGTTGGGATTAGCCATTGTTGAGAAGATTATAAAAGAACATCATGGTCAGATTGATGTTAAAAGTCAGCCGAATAAAGGAACGACATTTATGATTATTTTACCGGTAAAATAAAGGGTAACCGTTCAGCCACAGAGGCACAGAGTTCACAGAGAATTAGAGAAATGAGCCACAAAGTAAGCGTTCAGGTGGTGTAACAAAAGGAGATATGGAGATTAAGGAGATAGGGAGATATTATAAAAAAATTGAAATTAATAGAAACTAATAGAAATTTATGGAAATTTGTTGTTTTCCACAATCAATTTCTACCTATTTCTATAAATTTCAATCTATTTC